>NZ_JACJPB010000001.1:0-3129 GCF_014695825.1 Coleofasciculus sp. FACHB-542
GTGCGTTGCGGCACGCTTTGAGCAACTCGCAACTCGCTTAACATTGAGTCCTCTGCTTCGCTTAAGATAATCCGAATAGGAGCAGGCATAAATAATGGAAAACTCCGTTTAGAAGCTTTATGCCATCTTATATTTAATTAGTCCCAGCTACTTATGGTGTAGGGGGGAGGTAAGATAAACTTTACCTCCCTTACCAGTGACCTATTGCAAGAGACACAACCCCGTTTTTGTGTCTGCGTATTTCTCTACTCCAGCATTTCCAGGTTTCGTACCGCGCCTTGATCCGCGCTAGTCGCCAGCAGTGCATAAGCCTTGAGCGCTGCACTTACCCGACGCTGCCTCTGCTGTGCAGGCTTCCAGGCATCTTTGCCCTTCGCTTCCATTGCCACACGACGGTTGGCTAATTCCTCCGCCGATAGCTCCACATTGATGCGGCGATTGGGGATGTCGATTTGGATCGGATCGCCACTCTGAACCAGCGCAATGTTCCCGCCCGCCGCCGCCTCTGGAGAGGCATGACCAATCGACAGACCCGAAGTCCCGCCAGAAAAGCGACCATCGGTCAATAATGCACAAACCTTGCCCAGACCCTTGGATTTAAGGTAACTGGTCGGATAGAGCATTTCCTGCATCCCAGGCCCACCACGCGGGCCTTCGTAGCGAATGATTACCACATCGCCCGGTTCCACCTCATCGTTGAGAATTCCTTTGACAGCAGCGTCCTGGCTTTCATAAATACGCGCCTTGCCTTCAAACACATGAATGCTTTCGTCTACGCCTGCCGTCTTCACAATACAACCGCGCTCTGCCAGGTTGCCATATAGCACAGCAAGTCCACCCTCGGTGCTGAAGGCGTTTTCGATGCTGCGGATACAGCCGTTTTCTCGGTCTAGGTCGAGTGAGGGCCAGCGGGTTGATTGACTGAACGCTTGCTGAGTTGGAATACCCGCAGGGCCGGCCTTGAAGAAGGTGTGGACGGCTTCATCATCGGTACGCATGACATCCCAATGATCGAGCGCTTCTTTGAGCGTCTTACTATGGACTGTCGGCAAGTCTGTGTGGATCAGACCTGCACGCTCCAACTCGCCGAGAATACCGGGGATACCACCTGCCCGGTGGACATCCTCAATGTGATACTGGGGAGTGTTCGGTGCCACCTTGCAGAGTTGCGGCACCTGGCGCGAGAGACGATCAATGTCGGTCAAGGTGAAATTGACGCCGGCTTCATGAGCAGCAGCCAGTAAGTGCAGTATGGTATTGGTGGAACCGCCCATCGCGATATCCAGCATCATGGCATTCTCGAACGCTTTGAAACTGGTAATAGAGCGGGGCAACACCGATTCATCGTCCTGCTCGTAGTAACGGCGGGTAATGCTGACAATGGTTTGCGCGGCGTTGAGAAACAGATCCTTACGGTCGAAATGGGTCGCTAGCACAGTGCCATTGCCAGGTAAGGAAAGACCAATCGCCTCCGTGAGACAGTTCATAGAGTTGGCAGTGAACATACCAGAGCAAGAGCCACAGGTCGGGCAGGCGGAACGCTCATACTCTTCAACCACCTCATCGCTGATACGGTCGTTCGCGGCAGCCACCATCGCGTCCACTAGGTCTAGTTTATGTTCCGAGAGCTTGGTCTTGCCAGCTTCCATCGGCCCGCCAGAAACGAATACTGTAGGGATGTTGAGACGCAGGGCTGCCATCAACATACCGGGGGTGATTTTGTCACAGTTGGAAATGCAGACTAGGGCATCAGCACAGTGGGCGTTAACCATGTACTCGACTGAATCGGCGATAATCTCGCGCGAGGGCAGGCTATAGAGCATTCCGTCATGACCCATAGCAATGCCATCGTCCACGGCAATAGTATTGAATTCTTTGGCAACACCACCGGCGGCTTCAATCTCACGGCACACCAGTTGTCCCAGATCCTTCAAGTGAACGTGACCAGGTACGAATTGCGTAAAGGAGTTGGCAACTGCAATGATTGGCTTCTCAAAATCCTCAGTGTGCATTCCGGTGGCACGCCAGAGCGCACGGGCACCGGCCATATTACGTCCCTGGGTGGAGGTTTTGGAGCGATAGATCGGCATGACGCATCCTATTCGTCTAAGGGTTCTTAATAGTCTAGACTTTATGGTTACGTCGCGAAAACTTCTTAGTGACACACGCTTTGTGTCAGTCTTGTTGCCTTAAGCGATAAGTCCAAAGTGCTGTTGTCCCAAGAGAACCTTTATCGCTACAACATAGGAAAGAAGAGAAGTATATCGATTTAAAATTTTAACGAGATTAAATTTGATGACACGCCAAATAATTTGTTATTCGACAGCAGTTTGAGAGCTTGTGAGACTGATAATGGTAATAATACGGCTTAAAAGACACCAGCATTAAAGATTCCGCTCGCTTGGGAAAGGTGCTTCAATCTGTCTCACAAACAGTAGATATTGTGACATTGCAGCACAGTTGTTATCCCTCTTTTGTTACTAGGGAGAGAGGATAATCAGGAAGAGATTCAACTAGCAATAGGGAAACTGACAGGAGAAGCGCGAAAATCATTCATGAGGTGAATTAATTTCAAAAAGCAACGTTTCATCCCAGGAATGTTAAATACTTGTAGCCAAGGTCGAATCAAACAGTAGAAGATATAAGGTTGAATAATTAATCTCAGGTTATTCAATGAACTCTTCTAGGTCGTACCAGACTCCCAATCAGGATGTTGACTATGTTGAGAAATATTGGAGTCGCTTGAGTCTGGCACTAATGATGTAGATGTTGGGCTTGATTGGGGTGAAAATTGAAATGAAGCAGCTTGAATGCTGACTAAAAGATAGGCGCTAAAAACGATTTCCCACCACCGTTCAATACTTTCATAGTCAGTCAGTCGAAAATCCGCCCAGCCTAGTTCATTTTTAACTTGCTTAAAACCATATTCAATCCAGTTTCGTAAACTATATAGCTCAGCTACATTCGGTGACAAATAAATTGAGAAATTAGTCATAATGTACCAACTTTCCTCTCTGGTTGGATCGGGAGTATTCGTCTTACTAATTTGGTAATATCTCCGGCGGTGACGTTTGCCAAAAATAATTTCTCTCAGGTAACGAGTTTCGGCTGGGCGGTGCGAAAGCCTTT
>NZ_JACJPB010000010.1:0-73525 GCF_014695825.1 Coleofasciculus sp. FACHB-542
GTATTTCATTAGTTTTACTTATGAATTACCCGGGGTGAGCGTAGAAGACAGGTGAGCGAGCGCATAATTTCAGACCTCATATTACCCCAGCGACGACTTTTGCAAGAGGTCTATTAATTAAAACTAAACTTATTAAAAGCAAAAACCACCTTGTACTTTTGGGTAGAAGGTGGTTTTAAAAAGTAATTAGAAGTGGAGCCTACGGGAATCGAACCCGTGTCCAAATTGGGTATTAACCTATCGCTCATTCACAGGTTTAGCCTATCTAACCCTCAAGGCGGGAACCATCCATTATCCCGGATGACAGGATTCTCTGATGAGGTCTTAGCTAGCAAATCTACCAGAGACGACTTGCTATCGCATCCGTTGGGGTTGTTCTGTAGCCCTTAACGGAGTCAGACTACAGACGCTCAGAAACCTAAGATGAGGTTTTTAGGCAACGACAGCTGCCTGACGAGCGAATGCTACGATGTTGTTTTTCGCAGTTACTTTTTTTTGAGTCCAGTATTAACGAGAGAAGACTCACTCTCGACCTGAATCACGGGGCAGCGTTCGCCAACCTGTCGAAACCATTAAGGCCCCCTGTCTCACATATTCTATTATAGTTATTTGTTGAAGGAATGACTGAATTTAACAAGGTTTCCAGAGACAGTTTTCGGGAGTAATAGCCGAACGATTCAGTTCGGTTTAATCGGCGGTTGGCATCCTAAATATAGAGGGAAAAGCGATCGCTCCCAATTGTGCAAACGTCGATACAAGCAGTAGCTAATTATCCTTCTGTTTGTCCGATTTCTCCGGCTTGTCCGGGTTTTCCGGCTTGTCCGGCTTAGATTTTTTTTCCGATTCCGGTTGGGATTGAGTTTCTGGTTTAACAACTGGCACGACAACTGAACCTGGCGGTGCGGAAGTCTCTGGTGCAGATGAGGGAGCAGGATTAGTTGGCTTGCGCTCGCTGCGAGGGAATGGCGGCGTCGCTTCCGAAGCGGCGGGAGGCTGCGGATTGGCAACCGGGGATGGTGGCGGCTGTTCCGAAGCGGGAGAAGGTTGTGGATTGTTAGCAGCCGGTGGCAGAGTTTGTTCGGATGTAGGAACCGGCTGTTTTTGCTCCCTGCGTTCTATTTCTGCCTGTCCGGCGTTCTTGTTCGCCTCACGATTAGATTGCGGCTTGTTTGAGTTCGGGGATTTCGATGAAGTGTTTGCAGGAACATCGCGCTTAACCCGCTGCTGAGATTTTCTGCGGAAGGATTTTTGAACTTCAACGGGTTGCCGTTCAGACTCAGTAGGGGTGCTATTAACTTTCTCTACGGATTCGGGAGTGACAGTTTGGGCCTCTTGTGGCTGATTTTGCGGCTGGGATTCCGGTTGGGCAACAGGGGAAGCGTCAGGCGGTTGAGGCTGACGCCAGACAGAACTCAACGCGATCGCTAAACCGGATGCGATCGCGATTCCTGTAGCAATGAAAAGACTGCGGGGATTTCGGAAGAAGGAAGAACTGGATTGATGGTTTCTCTCTTCTGGTACGGGCGAAGCGATCGCGCCTCCATTTCTTGAACCCGAATTTTTTCCCACCAAAGCTTCGCCTCTAGGCGGTGATGGAGAGATCGCTGGGATAGTTGCCACTGTACGAGTTGGCGGCATTGTTTCGGCAGTGGAACCTCCAAACTGAAGATCTGGCAACAGAGACAGCCACTCATCTACACTGCCAGGTCGATATTGAGCATCAACAGCCATCCCGCGCATCACCGCCTGATTTACCGCCGGACTTAGGTAGTGTTTTAAGTCGCGGGGCGCTGGCATCGGTTGCCTGTCTCTGAGTACCGCAGGCGTTGGTACTGTTGCCGTTAACAGCGCGTAAAGTGTGGAGGCTAACCCATAAACATCCGTCGCTGAGGTGCGCTTTGCTTGGGGCAGGTACTGCTCAATGGGAGCATACCCTTCGGAAACAATACTTGTGTGAGTTTGGGTTGAGTCTGGCGTAAACTCCCGCGAAATCCCAAAGTCAATCAGCACCACCTCTTGAGTTCCTTGGCGCAGAATGATGTTCTGGGGCTTGATATCCCGATGCAGCAGATTATTTTGATGCACCACTTTGACTGCTGCCCCAATCTGCTGCATGAAGTGGATAGCAGCGGACTCTGGCAGCGGCTTGTCCGGAAACACGACCTCTTGCAAAGTTTGACCCGCAATATAGTCCATTACCAGGTAGGGCAACCCAGCTTCCAAAAAGAAATCGTTAACCCGAACGATATTGGGATGGACGCACAACGCCAAACGTCTTGCTTCATCCTGAAACTGACGCCCAAATCTGGCAAAGTCAGGATGCCGACAGAGGGAATCGTTAAGCGTTTTAATGACTACAGGTTGACCCAAGTAGTGGTGGGTGGCTTGAAAGGTAACGCCAAAGCCACCCCGTCCCAGTTCTCGATCGAGAGTGTATTTGCCACCCTGCAAAGTTTTGCCAACTAGCGTGTCCATGCAATCACCAAGAATGAAGGATGAGCTAATTTGAACTCATTTTAAATTTCTCTTCCTTCCGATGTTAGAACCTTTGACCGATGCCGAATTGGAGTCGGCTTTCACCGTGGTCGTTGATACCAAAGTCAGCCCTGAGCAAGCCAATCGGGGATTGGACGCGCACACCAGCGCCGTAGCCAAAGCCAGTTCCTTGTTTGCCACGGACAGTTCCAGGTTCTCCCGGCACCGTATCGCCAGAGCCTAAGTCGGAGCCAAAGTCAGCGAATAAAACGCCACCTACCGGCTTAAAAACTGGGAAGCGATACTCGGCAGAGGCTAACACATAGCTGCGACCGCTGGCAACATCACCACTTCCGTAGCCCCGTACAGAATTGATGCCACCTAGATTAAAGGCTTCATAGGGAGGGAGATTGCCGATGGTTGTGCCTCCCTGCACGTTGAAGGCTAATACATCTGGAGTTGCACCGTTGGTTAAATTAAAGGGTATGTACTGGCTGTAGTTTGCCTTAACCCGGTTCATCAAGATACTGCCGTTCCCAACCGGGATCGATTGTTCTGTACTGAGGCTGACGACCGAGCCTTTGGTTGGGTTAATTGGATTGTCTCGTTTGTCTTGTGCGATCCCAGCAGACACGGAAACTTTGTCGTCGATACCGTTTTGGCTATAGGAAAGGCGATTTCCTAATTCATCTACGGGTGAGAGATTGCCTTTGCTATCGCGGATGCTAGTGCGGGTGTAGTTCACGCCTACCGATGCCTGCACATCGCCTACAGGTTTCGTGAAGGTGACGCCGCCGCCAAACTGCCCTTCCCGAACTTTGTCCCCATTCGGCAACTTAACATCTTCATTGAAGGTTTCGGAAAGTTGCCGCTGTCGAGATGCCTCGATACTATATCCAGGGCGGTCTGGATTGCTGGCGCGATAGGGACTGGTAATATTCCCATTAAACTGTAAGTCGCTGCGGCTTGCTTGGACATTCAAACCCACCTGCTGGTTAATGCCCCCAAAATTCTGGTCTTTATAATTAATGCTGCCGAAGATGCCACTGTTCTCGCTGTAACCACCCCCAACGTTGATGGCGCGGGAAGTGCGTTCGGTCAGGTCGTAGCTCACGTCAACTTTTCGAGAATCACCACTGAGGGAAACATCCGCGTTGTCAAACAGCCCTAACTGATACAGCCGTTGCAAGTCTGTCCGTGCCGCATCGACCCGGAAGGGTTGACCCGGCTTCAGTTTTAACTCCTGACGGACGAAATTTTCTTGGGTGCGTCCTTTGGTTGGCTTGCCCTCGCTGTCTAAAAAGCGGATTTTCACATTCCCAACGGTACCCTCAGCGACTTCAATGGTGACTACCCCATCGCGGCTGGGTTGCACGGCTAGCACTTGTGCTGCCACATAACCATTTTGCTTGTACCACTGGTTAATTTGTTCGGCACTTTGGTTGAGGGCATTGGGGCTAATTTTTGCCCCCAGTTGGGATTTAAAAATATCGTTGGCAACCGCTGGGGTCAGGGCTTGGGCACCGGAAAGTTTGAGCGATCGCACCACCAAGGGTTTCACCTCGAAGACTGTTCTCAGTCCATTTGGCTCGGTATAACTGGTTACGTTGGCATCAGTAAATAGTCCGGTCGCTAAAATCGCCGTTACATCCTTTTGCAGCTGGCTTTGACTGGTATCTCCACCCGGACGAGTTTTAATCGTTTGACGGACAATTTGCTGCAACTCTGGTGTCGCTCCCGCTACCTCAATACCTGTCGCGGTCACGACCAAATCTGGTGAATTGAGAGAGCTAGCAGGCGCTTTTTGGGGAACGCGAGTCGTCTGAGTAAATTGAGGCAGTGTCCGGGTTTCCGGTGCCGCAATGGCTCTCGCGGGGCGGGTGGTGGCAGAATTAACGGGAACAACTACCTCAGGATTGACGGGTTGTTGAGCTGGCGCGGATGGCTGGCGCGTACCCGAACTAACGGGGACAACGACCTGAGCATCTGCTATTTTTTGAGTTGCGGCTGTTGAGGAGGGCACATCGGAAGTGACCGGGACAACGACAACTTCTTCAGCGTTTGGTGTCTGGGTTGGAGAGGAAGAAGTTGTACTGGCGCTAGCCAGAGAACTGAGATCGCTCGCAGCCAAAACCGCTAAAGTGCAAATAGCCAAAGAAGGAACGCGCATTATAGAAAACCAGGGAGAGAGAGGAGGAGAAGGAGATTGCATACAGATATCCAGCGAAATGGTATAAGACGGTAGCTAGTGTAAAATCGCTAATTGCTTATCGCTTACGAGGTTTTGTTAAATTTGACACTCGCTATTGCCGTCTGGTTCCATTCGTCGATTTTGAATTTGGAAATTTTTCCCTGGCTTCTCTGGAGTCAGGAAGGTTGGATTTTGGATTGGCGATGGACAAACAATCGAAAATCTAAAATCTGTGGAGGTCTGGGATGAGGGTACTGTGCCTCAGCAATGGTCATGGGGAGGACATCATTGCCGTCCGGATTTTGCAACAACTTCAGCAACAGTCTCATTCTTTGGAACTAGCAGCCTTGCCATTGGTAGGCGATGGGCGAGCTTATGCTGAGCTAGATATCCCGATCATTGGCCCCGTGCAGACGATGCCCTCCGGTGGCTTTATCTATATGGATGGGCGTCAACTGGTGCGAGATGTACAGGGCGGTTTATTACAGCTCACCCTCGCCCAGCACCGCGCAATCCGAAAGTGGGCGTCCCCAGGCAGACCCAAGGAGCGAGGTAGAGGGGTAATCCTGGCGGTGGGGGATATTGTCCCGCTGTTGTTTGGCTGGTTAAGCGGCGTTCCCTATGCTTTTGTGGGTACGGCTAAATCGGAATATTATTTGCGAGATGAAGCGGGGCCATTGCCACGGCGCGATCAACGAGGGCGCTGGGAAGGTTGGTCTGGGTCTGTTTACTTGCCTTGGGAACGGTGGCTGATGAGTCGGCGGCGTTGTAAGGCGGTGTTTCCCAGAGATGGGCTGACAACTCAGATGTTACAAAAGTGGTCTATCCCGGCGTTTGATTTAGGGAACCCGATGATGGACGGTCTGGAACCGCCGAGATCCAGGGCAATATTTTATTCGTCAAATGCTGAACAGGAAGAGATGAGGCGATCGCTAATTGTGGCTCTTCTCCCCGGTTCTAGACCTCCCGAAGCTTATGCCAATTGGCAGCAAATTATGCAAGCTTGTGTGGGGTTAATGCAGGGGTTTGCACCTCGACCCGTCCTATTCCTGGGAGCGATCGCACTGGGGTTAAATTTAGATCCTTTGCGCCAAACCCTTATAGCTCAGGATTGGCGAGAATCTAATGCACCGGGAGAAAGTGAGAAATTCTCTCCCTCACCGATTTCTGACCCAGAAGCACTGACTTTTACGAAAGAAAATGGCACTCTAATTCTGACTCAGCACGCTTATAACGATTGCTTAAATCAAGCCGATTTAGCGATCGCAATGGCTGGTACGGCAACGGAGCAGTTTGTCGGATTGGGGAAACCCGCGATCGCGATCCCCGGAGAAGGCCCTCAGTTTACGAGCGCCTTTGCCGAAGCTCAATCTCGCCTGCTAGGACCCTCCCTGATTTTGGTAGAACAACCCGCTAAAGTCGCCGGGGTTGTGCAATATTTATTACGCGACCCCGATCGGCTGCAACTGATTGCTGAAAATGGACGCCGCCGCATGGGAGAAGCGGGAGCCGCCGAGCGGATTGCGGCTTGTGTGATGGAACGCTTGTTGGGTTTTTACTTTTCAATTTAGGCTCAACCCATTGCTAATTGCCACTGACAGTAGGGGAGCAAAGTTGTTCTTCCCCTACTCTGATGGCGTAGCCTTGTTGAAAGAAATGATTGCCCAACTCATGCCCACCCCGTTTATTTAATTGAGTTGATGTCCCAACTATAATAGAGAATAAAGAATGAGTTTCGTTGAGAGTAGATTGCTTTGAGCTGAGCGAATACATTTTAGGTTTGGGCTTCGCCCAGCTATTGATTAGAGAGGGATCAAAATCCATGTACAAGATAGGTGTATTGGATGATGATGAAAATTGGTGTTTGATTATCGAGCGATTTTTACGAAAAGATTTTGAAGTTCATATTTATAAAACAGTCTTTACTTTTTTACAAGAAATAGAAAGTTACGATTTACTGATTATAGATTTCTCTATTCCCCCCGCTCCTTATGAAAAAGGCATGGATGGTTGCGAGATCATCAATCATATCAAAAATGATTTTATAAATCCTCCCTTATTAGTTTTAGCAACCGGCTTTATTAGTGCCAATGAATTAGAATTTGGCAGAGAAATCTGTCCGGAAGCCGATGCTTTTTTAGCGAAAGATGCAGGGTTAGACATCATTTTGAATGAAATCAAACGACTGCTGAATTCTAAAGATAGTGATGCATCTAATCGAGCGATCGCAAATCCACCCAGTTAGATGCTTCATGACTTTATAAGTAATACATTTCCCCTTGGTATTCGCTTAGTAAACTGCATTCTACAGACGGAGAAAAGTAATAAGGCGTGCTTAGATATTCTTAACCAACACTCCAATGTCTCGTTGAATCGGCAGCACATCTAAAATATCGGTTTGGGAGCAATATTTCAGGTCTTCTTGACAATCGAGGCGTAACAGCCGTTGACCGTGACTAGCGTGGTGGAACAACTCTAGTAAATTATTTTGCCACTGCTGGTAAAGAGCGATCGCGGCACATCCTTCATCGTTACCTATTTCTAGCGAACCTTTCTCTTGCAAAGAATGAGCGATCGCACCTGCACACACCGTATCCTCCAGAGAAAAACTACCTTCCCAACCCGATCCCAGCAGCCAAACCGTCTCTGGCTGCTTGCTGAGAACGTATTCTACCACCGCTTGACGATTCACTAACGCTGCTGCCAGAACCACTGGAGCCTTCTGTACTCGCGTTAGGGCGCGAGTGCCATTCGTAGTACTGATAAATAATCGTCGTCCCTGTACGCGCTCTGGCGTACAATCCAGGGGAGAATTGCCCAAATCGCAGCCAGACACTTTAGCACCGCCTCGTTCACCAGCGCGCAACCGGAGATCGGCTTGCCACTGTTCGCTGACTTGCATCAAGGTTCCCATATCGCTAAAGACTTGGACAGCCTCAGCACCCGCATTCAGGGCGGTGGCGATAGTAGTCGTAGCGCGGAGTACATCGATGGCGATCGCGCACTCTGGTACGCTGTCGGAGGGCGTCAGTTCGGGCGTGTGGTATACAAATAACTTCACAATTAAGGTTTTACCTGCAATCAAAACTATTGACTTAACATTTTAGGGAGCATTAGGTACAAAAGCTTACCCATTTAGATTAAACCGCCGAAAGTCGTGCTAACGCATCTTTCATGGTCGGTGGTAACTGGCGCATAATCTTACCCTTCTCTCGATCCACTACCACTAATGTGACTTTGGCAGTGACGTACAACTCTCGCCCATCCGTAGATTGAATCTGATAATCCCAATTGATGCGGACGCCCTCGGTATCTGCCATGCGCGTCTTCAGCACCGCACTCATTCCCATCCGCAGAGGGCGGTGGTAGCGCACCGAAAGATCCACAACCGGCATATCGCATCCCAAAGCGACTAAATCTGCAAATTCGATGCCAATTGAGCGCAGGCATTCCACCCGCGCCTCTTCCATCCAGGTAATATAGGAGCCATGCCAGACAATCCCTGCATAGTCAGTATGGTGAGGATGCGCCTTGACTGGGTATTCAAACCAGTTCTCTGTCGTAGCTGTTAGAGAGACGCTTTCAATCGCGCCCGTAGGTGGCAGTGATGGCGAGGTTTGTGGTTCTTCTGACACGTTGCCTATCGTCCTCAGTACACCTAGAGGATTGTACCTCTAGACTGAGCGCGATCGCCTCCTGAGATCGTTAGATGACTCTTCTTCCTGCGCGAGGGCTATTCTCAGTGCGATCCTTCCGTAACGAGCGATCGCAAGCGTGGATCTCTTCCAGTAGCATAGAAATTTTCTGCTTGCCAACCGTAATTTCCTCAGAAAGCATCGGGTTTTTGCCGATTCCCTACTGATGAAATAACCAATTTCTAAGCCAGCCATCTGCTAAACCGCTTGTAGAGGAGTCGTCTCATGCATCGTCGCGTCTATCACCTCAGTCTTCTCACGATTACCCTGCTTCTCACCCTTCACCCTTCATCCTTGATCCTTGATCCTTCTGAAAGCGCTTTAGCACAGGCACCAACCTCTACAGACCGGAAAACTGAAGCAGACCGACTTTTCCAACAAGGCGTACAGCAGTATCGTCAAGGGCAATACCCAAAGGCACTCGCCACCTATCAACGGGTGCTAGAAATACAGCAACAACTGAATGACAAAGCCGGAATTGGGCAAACCCTGAACAACATCGGCGAGGTTTACTACTGGTTGCGGCAACCTGACAAAGCTTTAGATGTTTTGCAGCAAGCTTTGGCTATTCGCAGAGAATTAAAAGATCGTACAGGGGAAGGAGAAACCCTAGATAATATTGGCTTGAGTTATTTCTGGAATGACCAAAATGACAAAGCTTTAGAAACCTTGCAACAAGCTTTGGCGATTCGTCGGGAAGTACAAGACAAAGCAGGAGAAAGTAAAACCCTCAGTAGTCTTGGCACGCTTTACGCGGGTGGTCTTCAGCAATATCCCAAAGCCTTAGAAAGCTTACAGCAAGCGCTGGCAATCCAACAAGAATTAGGGGATAAATTTCTACTAGGAATTACTATGCGCCGAATGGGGACAGTCTATCGAGGCATGAAAGAGTATCCTCGTACTTTGGAGTGGTTGGAGAAATCGTTAGCCCTCAGCCGCGAAGTACAAAACCGTGTAGGTGAAGGGGAAACTCTCTATCAGATCGGCTTAACTTACTTTAATCAAGACAAGTATGACCAGGCTTTGCAATTTTATCAGCAAGCATTGCCTCTTATTCAAGCCGTAGGAATTCACCTAGTAGAAGCTGGCATTCTCGAAGGAATGGGAGATTCTTACTTTAATCAAAAACAATATGAGCAAGCGATCGCTTTTTACCAACAATCCCTCCCTGTTGTTAGAGAAGTAAAGAATAAGTCCCAAGAAGTTGGCATTCTTCTATTCATAGGGAAGGCTTACAGCAGTCTTAAGCAATACGAGCAAGCGATCGCCTTTAAGCAACAAGCTCTGGCAATCGCGCAAGCCATTCCCAATAAAGCGCAAGAAGCCAATGTTCTCTCTGGAATAGCCTATATTTACTTTAGTCAAAATCAATATGAGCAAGCGATCGTATTCTATCAACAAGGACTGGCGATTACACGAGAAACCCAAGATAAGCCCCAAGAGTCTAACTTTCTATCTCTAATCGGAAGTTCTTACTATTTGCAAGGTAAAGACGAGCAAGCCATTGAATTCCTTCAAAAATCATTAGCTATTCGCCGAGAAATCGAGGATAAACCCGCTCAACTAGAAACCCTAATCTTGTTAAGTGGAATATATAGCTCAACAGCCATATCATTTGTCAACAGAGGGGTGTATCCTCAAGCAAAAGCAGAGTATTCTCGCGTGATAGAGTTGGCACAGGAAGCTTTAAACCTTGCCAGAGAATTGAAAAAAACAAAATCAGAAGCAAGTGCTTTAATTCATCTGGGAGCAGCTTACAGCTTCTTTCAAGACGAGCGAAAAGCGATTGAAGTGTTACAACAAGCGATGAGCATTGCGCGAGAAACCAAGGATTTAGGTATTGAAGACTCAGCTCTGACTCAGCTTGCTAGCATTTACAATACTCAGGACGACTCTCGCAAATATATTGAAATCAGGTTGCGACAAGTCGAAATTGCACGACAGCAAAATAATAAACGGGGTGAGGCAGATGTTTTACTCACTTTAGCCAGCACCTATAACGTACTTGGAGAAAATCAAAAGGCAGTCGAAACCTACCAGCAAGCATTAGCCGCAGCGCGACAAATCGAAATCGCTAAACTATTGCCAAATTTACAAGATAGTGCGTTAAGCACAGAGTCGAGTGCCCTAGATGGCTTAAGCCTGAGTTACAGCAATCTTGGGGAATATGACAAAGCTATTGATTGGGCGCAACAGCTATTAAAGCGTGCACAAACCCTTGGTAAACCTGCATTAGAAGTAGACGCGCTGCTGCGGTTGGCTTTCTTATACAATGTACCTCTCAAAAATGTTCCGAAAGCCATTGAAGTCAGTCAGCAAGCCTTAACCATTGCGCGGAAAATCAAAGAATCCTCCCTTGAAGCAAAGGCACTGGCAAGCTTGAGCAGCGCTTACAACAAACAGGGAAACTATCCCTTAGCGTTGCAGTCGGCTGAGCAATGTTTAGCAATTGCCAAGCAGCTAGAAAACCCCCAACTAGAGCAGAATGCTTTGGATATTATTGAAGAAATTTACTCCAACCAAGGTAACTATCAAAAAGCGGTGGAGTTTGCTCAAGCTAGGTTGGCAGTAGTGCAAAAGGCAGAACTGAACAACTATGAAATCAGTGCTTTAACGTCCCTAAGCCAGAGTTATGGCTTGTTAGGTGATACTACCAAAGCCGTGGAAACAGCCAAGCAAGCTTTAACTTTAGCACGACAAAGGCAAAATACTTCTCGTGAAGCCCTAGCTTTAAATGCTCTCAGCGACGCCTACAGAGTTCAAGGAGAATACGAACAGGGGATAGCAGTAGGACAAACGTCTTTGGAGATATCGCGCAAAAACAAAGATTTCATTGGAGAAGTAGCGGCGGCGACTATTCTTAGTGGAATGTATGAGGCTTTGGGAGAATATCAAAAAGTAATTGCAGTTGCAGAGCCAAGTTTAGCACAGGCAAGGAAAATAAATAATCGCGAACAAGAAGCAGAGTTACTAATCAAGTTAGGAAACTCTTACGGAATTATTGGCAAATACACAGAAGGCAAACAGTTAGTAGAGCAAGGATTAGCAATTGCGCGAGAATTAAAAAATCGTAGGCTAGAATCCCATGCTTTAGCTCGGTTGAGTAACCGCTACAAAGATTTAGGTGAATATCAGAAAACATGGGATTCACTTCAACAAAGTTTGAAAATTGCCCGTGAAACTAATATTCCAGCAGCACAGACCTTACCGCTAACTTCTCTGGGGATTGTTTATGCTGAGCTTGGGGATTACCAAAAAAGTAACGAATTCTATCAACAAGCACTGCCCATACTACGTCAACTCAAAAATCGCTTTGACGAAAGCCTTGTGCTGCTTTTTATCGCCCAAAACTATTTTGCCCAAGGAAATCCACAAAAAACTATTGAATCCGCTCAAGAAGGATTAGCAATTGCTGGAGAAATTAAAGAGCCGCAAATCCAAGCATTTGCTAATATATTGCTGAGTCTTGGCTACGGGCAATTGGGTAATGACAAACAAGCAATGGAAGCCGCTCAAACTTGGTTGAATTTTACTAGAAAAGTCCAAAATAAAGTTTGGGAAAAACAAGCTCTTACTCTGGTTGGACATATCCATCGCAAATTTAGACGCCAAGAAGAAGCCATTGAGATATATCAACAAGCACTTGCGATCGCAACCGATAATCAAGCTCCTGGCGCTGATGCTTTCATTTATTCAGGATTAGCTCGTATATACCACGATTTGAATCAGTCAAGTGTTGCCATTACTTACTATAAGCAATCGGTTAACAAAATTGAGGAAGTCAGACGCGGTATCGAAGGCTTACCACAAGAGTTACAAAACTCTTTCTTAGATGCAACAGTTGATTTCGACAAGGTGAGGGTATCTGATATTTATCGTCAGTTAGCAGCCTTGTTGCTCTCCCAAGGACGGGATAAAGAAGCCCTACAAGTGCAGCAACTATTGAGAGAGCAGGAAATTCGCGAAGCCATCAGTCCTAGAGGTACTACGGGGGATAAGCTTAATATTCCACTCTCTCCAACGGAGACAAAGATTCCTGCTCAAAGCGAGTCTATTATTGCCTTAGCAAGGCAAATTAATGAGTGCGAAAGTACCAACTGTAGTCAACTTAAAGAGCTTACTACTCGTCGTACCTCTCTGATTGTTGAATTTGACCAACAATTGCAGAAGATTGACCAAGAAATTCGCGCTAACCGTGCCAAAGATGACGCTTTCTTTGACCCAAACAAACTAGCAAAAGCTCAAGAGATTGTCGAAGCACAACCAGGCACGGTGATGATTTATCCCTTGGTTCTAGAAAACGAACTGTGGTTACAACTATATGCTCAAGGGGGTGCAGTCAAAACCGTTAAGGTTAACGTTGGAAGAGATGAATTAGGAAAGGTAGTCAAAGAGTTTCGCGATTTAATGAAGGAGTGTGAGAAGGTTGCTCATTGCGGTTCTGATGAAGCTACTAAAATACAAGCAGTTAGTCTAAAACTTTATAACTGGCTAATCAAAGACTTAGAGGCGGAACTTCAGAATAAGAATAACCAGGTGAAAAACTTGGTCTTTGCTCTTGATAGAGTGACGCGCTATGTTCCGATGAGCGCCCTTTATGACGGGAAACAATACCTAATCGAAAAATACACCATCTACAATGTATTGACAGAAGATACTGACACCCGCGATAAACTACCTGTCGGCACTCAAAATAGCCCTGTTTTGGCAATGGGATTATCTGATGCTGTCCCTGGTTTTGGTTCTCTACCAAATGTGCCTGCTGAAATCGATGCGATTGTGCGTCAAGAAACTAAAAATAATCAGGGAATTTATCCTGGTCAAAAGTTCTTAAACCGTTCTTTTGACTTTGCTACTCTGCAAGACAATTTGAAAAGTTATCGAATTTTACACCTAGCGACTCATGGGGTATTTGTTCCTGATAGCGCAGATAAATCCTACATCTTATTAGGAACCGGCGAACAACTCACGATTCCTCAGATAAAAACCTTAACCGGGTTAAATAACATTCATTTGGTTGTGCTGTCAGCTTGCCAAACCGCCTTGGCTGGTCCCCGTCAAGACGGCATAGAAATTGCTAGTATGGCTTACCACTTCTTAAACCGGGGAGCGAAGGCGGTGATGGCTTCCCTGTGGCTCGTGGACGATAGCAGCACCAGTCTTTTGATGCAGCAATTTTATAAAAATTTAGCTAACGGCACCTCTGAAAAGGCGATGACTAAAGCGGAAGCGTTGCGCCAAGCTCAACTCAATCTGTTACAAGGCAATGTCTCAACAGCAGCCAATACCAATCCTCGCGGTGGCATTATTGTCGAACAAATACCTGGTTCTAGACCGCCGATAACCCCCAGCAACGGCTCAAAATTTTCTCATCCGTATTATTGGGCACCGTTTATTTTGATAGGAAATGGACTTTAAAAAACTATCAAAATTCAGGTACTTGGTAAAGGTAAAAGAGATGGAAAAAATTTCTCACCTTCTTGCTTACGATTGGGCACCTCTGATGCTGATTAGAAATGGCACCTCTGATGCTGATTAGAAATGGCACCTCTGATGCTGATTAGAAATGGATAATAACACGCCCAACTCAGATAGTTGATGCTTTGGCGATTGGCTATACTAGAGGCGCTTAACGCTCAGGAGAGGCAACAAATGCAATGAAACAAAGAATTCTAGCCGCCGCTGGGCTGTTATCTGTCCTCTGGTTCGCTACGCCAGTGAGAGCGGAAAATCCCGAACACCTTAAACGGTTGCTGGAAACCAATAAATGCTTGAATTGCGATCTTAGTGATGCCAACCTGATTGGTGCCAAATTGGTTGCAGCCGACTTGAGAGGAGCTAACCTGAGTGGTGCCAACTTAAGTGGCGCTGACTTGTCTGGTGCTAACTTGACCAATGCCAACTTAACCAGGGTGAATTTGAATAATGCCAAATTGACGGGTGTTATAGGACTTCCTAACAATCTCGTCTCTTTTGAGCCAAGAACACAGAATAGACAGGAAGGTGGAGGATTCCCTTTGAGGGGTATCGTTTACAATCCTCCAGAGCAAGAAGTTCCAAATATTCGAGAACCAGGAGCCTCGCGTGGTAGTAGCGCCTGTATTGTTGATGCAAAGCGTCTAACTGCATTGGTACCAGGCAAGAATCCTGGTAAGAATTTTGGGGTGACGGTTACAGGATACCCAACCTTCTTCTTTTATATTCCTAAAAATGCCCCGCAGGCAGCAGAGTTGATGGTATGGGATGTAGAGGGAAAACAGGTTGTTTACGAGACCACTTTCAAGATTTCTCAAAATCCTGGTGTTGTTAGCGTTAGCCTCCCTGAAAAAGCAAATGCGCGATCGCTGCAAGTTGGAAAAACATACCGTTTTTCCTTAGCACTGCTTTGCGACCCTGAAGACCGGGGGAGTAATATTTCGGTTGAAGGCTGGATTCGACGCAACGAATTAAGCGCCTCTCTTGCCAGTCAATTACAGCAAGCATCTCCCCAAGAGCGTCCAGTTATCTATGCAAAAGCTGGCATCTGGTATGAAACTCTGACTACTCTGGCTGAGCTACGTCGCGATCGCCCTAACGATTCTACGCTAGCAGCCGCCTGGGAAGATTTGTTGAAGTCAGTGGGACTTGAGGCGATCGCTACCGCACCCTTGCTTCCGCAGCAAACACAGGGAAGCACTCCACCAATCTCTAAACCTGCTGGTACTTTAAATGCACCTGGAGGGCAGGCGGGAAGCGGAACCCAGCTTAGGGGTGGCGCTTACAATCCTGCGGAAATTGCAGTTCCTGGCGGGACGCAAGGAGGAGGATCGCGCTGACGAGTGGATAAACCTTTTACTAGGAAGACTGACAGATATCAATTACTTACTACAAAAGAAACGCGATGAAGGATATTAAAGCTAATCCGCTTGTGTAGCAGTATTTTTATGCGTCCCCCTGTTCAGAAACTTAGCTTTGCTACAGCCTTACTTTTATCTTTCGGTTGCTTCTCCCCAGTGGCAGCGAACTCCTTAGCCTTACCGGGATTTTTGGCGGAACCGGCAAAAAAAATGCGGTTTATCGCCTCTCGACAAGAGCAAAAAACTGAGGCAGATCGGCTGTTTCAACTAGGCATTCAGCAATTTCGTAACAGCCAGTTTAAAGAAGCTCTGCAAACCCTAGAAAGAGTTCTGGAAATTCGCCAAAGAATTGGCGATAAACCAGGGGTTGGGGAAGCACTTACTAGCCTGGGGGAAGTTTACAACGGCTTGAGTCAATACGCCAAAGCTTTAGAAACCTTACAGCAAGCACTGCCTCTCCGAAAAGAAGTGCGCGACAAGGTGGGCGAAGGACGGACGTTGACAGAAATTGGTGCTACTTACCGCGAGTTAGGACAGTTTCCTAAAGCAATAGAGATTTTACAACAAGCGTTGGGAATTCTAAAAACAAAAGACGACAAGGTAGGCGAAGGAAACGCTCTCTATAATATTGGCATTGTTTATAGCGGTCAGGGACAATATCCGCAAGCACTAGAGTTCCTCCAGCAAGCTTTGGAAACGGCGAAAGCAGCAGATGACAAGCTAGGCGAAGGTAGAACTCTGAACACGATTGGTGGAGTTTATGACAGTCAGGGACAGTATCAAAAGGCGATAGAGTTTCAACAACAAGCTTTAAAAATTCTTAGGGATATTGGCGATCGCTTGGGTGAAGTCCGCACTCTAAATAACTTGGGCATCACTTATCGCAAGCTAGGCAGGTGTCCTCAAGCTCTAGAAGTCCATCAACAAGCTTTAGCAATCAGCCGGGATATCGGCAATCCCGCCAATGAAGGGCGTAACCTTTACAACATTGGGGTCGTTTATCGCAGCTTAGGCAACTATCCTCAAGCTCTGGAATATTATCAGCAAGCTTTAGCAATTAGCCAAGAGATCGGGGACAAGACAGGTGAAGGGCGCACCCTCATTGGTATCGGGGCAGTTTATGACAGCCTAGGGCAGTATCCAAAAGCGCTGGAGTCTTACCAGCAAGCGTCGGGAATTCTTAAAACTATCGGCGACAAAGCTGGTGTGGGGGCGACTCTCAATAACATTGGGGGCGTGTACTACAGTATGGGCGAGTATTCCCAAGCACTGGAATTCTATCAGCAGGCATTAGAGATTGCTAGAACCATCGGTGACAAAGCTGGTGAGGGGCGCACGCTCAGCAACATTGGGGGAGTTTACGATAGTTTAGGTCAGTATCCCCAAGCACTGGAATTCTATCAACAAGCGTTAGCTAACCGCAGAACTATCGGCAACCGCGCGGGTGAAGGAAATACCCTCAACAGCATTGGAGGAGTATACGAGAACTTAGGGCAGTACTCTCAGGCGCTAGCATTCTTCGAGCAAGCTTTGGAGATTCGTCGAGAAATCGGCGATAAAGCAGGAGAGGGAACGACTCTCAACAATCTTGGCGAAGCTTACCGCAATTTAGGTCAATATCCCGAAGCGTTGAAATTCTATCAGCAGGCGGTGGGGATTCTTAAAGAAATTGGCGACAAGGCGGGTGAGGGAGTCACCCTCAACAATATCGGAGTTGTTTCTAACCAGTTGGGACAGTATCCCCAGGCGCTGGAGTTCTTTCAGCAAGCTTTAGCAATTCGTCAAACCGTCGGCGATCGGGCTGGCGTTGGAGCTACTCTGAATAACATTGGGGGAGTTTACAACCAGTTAGAACAGTATCCCCAAGCGTTAGAGTTTTTTCAGCAAGCATTGGGAATTGCTAGAGAAATTCGCGATAAGACGGGAGAAAGAATTGCGCTTGGCAATATGGGTTTTCTGTTAGAGAAACAGAATCAGCCAGAATTAGCGATCGCTTTCTATAAGCAAGCCGTGAATGTCACCGAAGTAATTCGGCAAGATTTACGAGTGCTGCCACGAGATCAACAGGAATCATATACTCAAACCATTGCCGACACCTATCGCGCCTTCACTAACTTGTTGCTGTCGCAAGGACGAATTTTAGAAGCTCAACAGGTGTTAGAACTGTTGAAGATTCAGGAATTACCCAACTATACAAAAAATGTGAGAACTGGAGATAAAACTTCAGGAATCGCCTTAAATCCCATTGAAGAAAAGATTCTCAAAGAAAATGGAACGTTAATCGCTTTTGGGCAACAAGTTGAACAGTGCAAGCAGAATCGGTGCAGCCAATTGAGCCAATTCAACGATCGGCTTCAGGCTTTGACCGAACAATATAATCAGACAATTGAAACTATTCAAAAAGAAATCCGCAGCCGTCGCGCTCAAGATGATGCCTTTTTTGACCCCAATAAACTTAGTAAAGCTAAAGAGATCGTCGAATCTCAACCAGGTACCGTGCTGATTTATCCCTTCGTACTAAAGGACAAAATTTGGCTGCTATGGGCATCGAAAGGAGGCATTGTTAAAAGCTTGGAAGTTCCCGTAACGCAGCGGCAATTAGGCGAATCTGTTTTAAAATTCCGTCAGTTAGTAGAAGATTCCCGGTCTGATATTTCCGAAGTCAAGATGACGGGTAAACAACTCTACGACTGGCTAATTAAACCGATTGAACCCGAACTCAAAGCGAATAAAATTAAAAATTTAGTTTTTTCGATGGATCGGGTTACTCGTTACATTCCCATCAGTGCATTGTTTGATGGTGAAAAATATTTAATTGAGAACTACTCCGTTTCTACAGTGCTATCTGCTGACTTAACAGATGTACGCGATCGCCTTCCTCCTGGCATTGAAAATACCTCCGTTCTAGCGCTAGGGCTATCTCATGCAGTGGCTGGCTTTAATTCCCTGCCCAATGTCCCCGCAGAATTAGATGCGATCGTGCAAAAGAAACCGAACGACACAACTGGAATTTATCCGGGAAATGAATTTCTCAACAATGCTTTTGATTTTCCTACCTTGCGAGATAATCTTACAGGTCATCAGATTTTGCATATTGCTACCCACGGTCAATTTGTGCCAGGACGCCCAGATGATTCATTTCTGCTATTAGGTACGGGTGAGAAATTAACAATTTCTCAGATTCAAACTTTACAAGATTTGGGCAATGTTCATTTGGTTGTGCTATCAGCTTGCGAAACGGCACTGGGTGGGCCAGACCAAGATGGTGTAGAGATTGCTGGCATCAGCTACTATTTCCTCAATGCTGGAACCAAGGCAGTAATCGCTTCCTTGTGGCTGGTGGACGATCGCAGCACCAGTCAACTGATGCAAAAATTCTACGGCTATTTAGCTCAAAGTACACAGCAGGCACCAATGACAAAAGCTACAGCCCTTCGCCAATCTCAACTGGGCTTGCTGCACGGTGATTTCTCAAGCCCAGCGCTTAATAATGTTGATAGTCGCGGCAGTATTAATGTTGAAGCAATACCCAATTCTAGAAGCAAAAATCCTCTCGGTGCTGAGTCAAAATTTGACCATCCTTACTATTGGGCACCGTTCATTTTGATTGGAAATGGACTTTAAAAAATTTTGAGTTTTGAGTTAAGACAGTAACACCAATCTAGTTAGAAGTAATTATGCCTTACATTAAGCGTCGTCAGTTTTTGCAGTTTGCTGGATCGACTTTGGCAACGCTGGGTTTGAGCCAGCTGGAGATTATGCAGCAAGGAGATCGCTTTAGTCGTGCGATCGCTCAAGGAACGCCTCGGAAACTTGCCTTGCTGGTGGGGATTAATGCCTATCCAACAGCACCGTTGCGAGGATGTGTCACTGATGTCGAGTTGCAGCAACAACTGCTGATTCACCGATTTGGCTTTAATCCGAAAGACATTCTGCTCTTGACTGATGGGCAAGCGACCCGCAAGGGCATCTTAAATGCCTTTGAAGAACACCTGATTAAACAAGCTAAAGGCGGGGATGTCGTGGTCTTTCACTTCTCAGGGCATGGTTCCCAAGTAACCGATCCCGACTGCGACTTCAAAGACCCGACAGGGAAGTGTCTTAATAGTACCTTTGTGCCCATCGATAGTGCGCTGCCTACCGGATTTCCCAATGAAAGAGGCGTTGTCGAGGACATCATGGGGCACACCTTATTTTTATTGATGGATGCCCTGAAGACAGAGAACGTTACCGCAGTGCTGGATAGCTGTCACTCAGGTGGCGGCAAACGGGGGAATTTAGTCGTGCGATCGCGTGATGGGGGTTCCCAACTTCAACCAGTTCCTGCCGAAATAGAATATCAGGAACAATGGCTCTCTCGCCTGAATCTCTCACCCGCTGAATTTGTGCGTCGCCGTCGCGAGGGTGTCGCCAAAGGTGTCGTCATCGCCTCCGCCAAGCGGGAACAGTATGCCGCAGATGCCCCCTTTAGCGACTTTTATGCCGGTGCTTTTACTTATTTAATGACTCAATATCTGTGGCAACAAACTGGCAGCGAATCTTTTGCCAGCGCCCTCCCCAATATTGGTCGTGACACTACACGGATGTCATCTCGTCAAAACCCTGAATTTGAGGCAAAACCAGGCAGCAATAATCTTAAGCAACCGATGTACTTTATCGGTCAACAAACGCCTCCAGCAGAAGCTGTCATCACTAAAATAGAGGGCAACCAAGCTCAATTATGGCTGGGGGGACTCAACCCCGAAAGTCTAGTTGCTTTCGAGCAAGATGCCCTTCTCACCGTAGTAGACTCCCAAGGGCGCGAACAAGGAGTCGTGCAGTTAGAATCTCGTCAAGGCTTAATCGGACGCGGCAAATTGTTAAAAACTGCCAAACCCGGATCGCTGTTGCAGGAACGCACTCGCGGGATTCCCAGTGATGTAACTTTAAAAATTGGTCTTGATCCCTCTTTAGGCAACGACACCGCGCAGGCGAAGCAAGCTTTGCAAGCGATCAAGCGCCTTGAAGCTGTACCTTTACAACAGCAAGAGGTGCAATACATCTTTGGAAGGATGAAGAATGAGGGCAGTTTAGGTCTATTTTCGCCAGCGATGGAGCCGATTCCTGGCTCCTTTGGCAGTGCTGGTGAAACCGTAGCCAATGCGGTCAGTCGCCTGCAAGCCAAACTGAAATCTTTACTAGCAGCCAGGATTGTCAAACTCACTCTGAATACCAATTCATCGCGCCTAAACGTCAATGCTTCGATGAATCGAGCCGGTCAAAATGAAATTTTGGCTAGTGCTTTCACCGTTCGCGGTAGCGATCGCAGTCTCGGTCAAAAAACTTCTTCCAATAATCCTTCAGGAAATCTTCCCTCAGATGCCCGAAAGTTACCGATCGGAACGTCGGTGCAGTTCCAGATTACAAATAACGAGCCGCGCGACCTCTATTTCAGCGTCCTAGTCATTGACCCAACTGGAGAAATATCGGCAATCTTCCCGAATCAGTGGACGGCGACCGATGATGTTACGCAGGTGAAGGCTGGGCAAACACTACAAATTCCTGGGACTGACGATCAATTTAACCTTGTCACCCAAGAACCCAAAGGAGTCGCAGAAGTCCTGATTGTTGCCAGTAGCACGCCCCTGCGAAAAGCCCTGCAAGCGTTGCGAAACCTAGCACCACGGGATACAAGAGGCCCCGTAGCTCTTTCGGAGCCAACTCAAGTGGTCGGCGATTTGCTGGATGACCTCGCGGAAGGCACGCGCGGCACTGGAAACTCTCCCCAAGGCGTGAGTAACGTAGATACAACTCAGATGGCGGCGATGTCGATTACCTTTGAAGTTATTTAACCGTTCCGGCGAAAACACAAAGCAGTATCTTGAGAACCGATCCACTTGGGGGTGGAGGTTGAGTGCTTCACGCCTGAAGATACTGCTAAAGACGGAAATCTGCTGTTTAAACTAGCCCCATAGCAGAGACCGTGATACCTTTAAAAATAATGTTAATATCTTGCAATAATTAGGAGCGATCGCAAACGTCTCGCCTCGATACTGCTGTAAACCACTCGATATCCATAAAGGTCGAGTGCAAAGATTACAGTAATTTAGGATACAATTCTCTAATGAGAATCGCCCATGAGTATCGATTGCGCCCAAGTCAGCAGCAGTTAGTTACAATGGAGGAATGGATAGAAGCGCTCAGATGGCAGTACAATTATCGGTTGGCTGAACGCTTTAAATGGTGGAAACAAAAAGGTTGTAATACTAACTGCTATTGCCAAAGCAGTTGTTCAATCGCATCAATTAGAGATAAGCTAGATTCTTGCAGCCAAAAGCGCAATTTTAAAAAAATAAACTCTTTATTTCCAGCCGATAAAAGACTTTTTTTTCAACGATTACAAAACTGCGTTGAGCAGGTGGCAATCCCTCGATACAATAGGAAAGCCCAGAAGCGGATTGAGCGGTTACAGCGTCAGTTGTCTCGCCAGAAACAGGGCAGTAAGCATCGAGTTAAAGCTGTCCAGCCGATTGAATTGTCACCGTTAAATGTTGCAAACCAGCGTCAAAATTTTTACCAACAAGTTGCCAACTGGCTATTGAAGCAATTAATGGTGGTTGCCGATCGAGACTTGATCAACAAAAAACTCGCCGGGAGCAAATTGGCAAAGTTTGTTACGGGTGCTGGATGGGAAAAATTCGTGTCTATCTTGGCGCTCATCGGTGCCGGGAAGAAGCGCTATTCGGCGTTTAAGGGGTTGATTGCAGGAAGGCGTTTCTATGGGCTAGTACATCCATCTGGCACGATTCAAGAAGATTCTAGCTGTGAGGCGGAATTTTTCAAGACACAGGCTGATAGATGGTTTTTCTATTCTGATGACGGATTGGCTCTTAATCGAGATGAAAACGTTTTCAGGAAAATGAAGAAAAAGGCGGCGGTCATCCCATCAGGCTGTGGAGTTGGGGTAGATCAAAAGGCTCTCGCTGAAACGAGAAATCTCCAAATAAGCCGTAAGGTTGATTGGGAGAAGCTGTCACCGAAGATCGGGTTTAGTGCGAGCAGCCCAATCGAGTATACGCTTTGCGCGCGATCGCAATTTTTGTCTAAAGATATTGAGTCTGGAGGTATTTTTCCATGTCTATCCGTTTGTATGTAGGCAATCTGCCCAAAGAAGAAGTAGACCGTCAGGAGTTACAAGCTCTTTTTGGGGACATGAGCGATTCTGTTTCCACCAAGGTGATTAAAGACCGGAAAACCGGCAAATGTCGGGGTTTTGCGTTTGTAACCGTGAAGACGGATGAATTGGCTGATGAAATTATTGAAAAGTTCAACGGTCAGATGTTCCAAGAAAGCCCCCTGAAAATAGAAAAGGCATTGCCACGAGCTAAGGGTGAAGGGGAAGAAGAACCTCGCCCAGCAGCTCCAGCTCCTATTAAGGACCCCAACAAAGCTGCTAGCGGCGGCGGTGGCGCTCCCGCTCCCGCTCCCACAGGCGGCGGTGGTCGTCGTGGTGGCAGCAACAAGAAGTCGCGACGCTCTGAAGGGACAACATCTAATAATGAATCAGATACCTTTCAACCCGACCCCCGCTGGGCTGGCGAATTGGCGAAGCTGAAGGAACTGTTGGCTGCTCAAAGCAATTAGTCGTTAGTCATTAGTCAAAGGCTAATGACTAATGACTAAGCAACTAAAAGCTAATTACTCAGAGGGAGTTGCAACCAGTCTTGCAGGTAGCTGCGTAGCTGCTTGGTAAATTCTGGTCGTTGGTTAAATCGTTCGGTGCGAACGGGCTTGCGATCTTCATCGAGAGTCCAGCCATAATCACTGCTTAGACGCAATTTGCCTTGCCAGTCTGCTACTGAGACAATCAGTTGACTTGCAGGGCTGTTGTCTAGCTCTAAAACCCGAAATACATAATTAAACGTATTCTGGGTGGCTGCGGCAACGGTCGAAGGCTGACCGTATTTGAGGTTGAGGCGCGATCGCACTTGTTCTATTAAACCCGGTTGCTCCACTTCCTCCAAAGTTTTAACGGCTAAGGTTAGTGCGAAATAAAATTCTTCGACTGGGATAAATTCAAGCTGCATAGATAAGAGTCAGTTGTACCAGGAAAGCATCTTACAGCATCTGGTTACAGCATCTAGTTTTAACAGGTGCAGGGATCTGTGTAAGACAAAATCCTGAGCGACGACTTCACAAAATCGAGCCGTTGCTGCTGCAAAGTTACCTGTGGCATTGCTAAGCCAAATCCCTGCCCGTAATCTGCCCCTAAATCGCGGCAAAATTCAACATCTTCCCTGTCTTCAAGTCCCTCAGCGACAACTCGAATTCCCAAGTTATGAGCAGAATTCACTAAACTTTTGAGCATCACCTGCTTGAGAGAATGCTGGCTGCAACCATGTACCAATCGCCGATCTATCTTGATCAAATCGGGGCAAAACTCCATGAAGTAGTTGTCAGGCGAAACACAGGCGCACAAATCATCTACAGCAACTCCAAACCCCCGTTCTCGCAGGCGATTAATGGTTTTCAAGAGTTTTGGACAGCTGACCAGCGCTTCTACTTCGGTTAATTCAAATACAATTTGTTCGGGCTGTAATCCTAGGTCGAGAATTAACTTGATGTTCTGCTCTAAGGATGCAGGATCTTTGCTGATTACATTGGGTAAGATATTAATAAAAAATGTTTGATGACTCTTGGTGTTAGCAATTGATTGTAAACAAATTGTCCGAGCCAGTTCATCAAACTCGTAAGCCAATTTTGTCGAAAGGGCTGCTTCAATTAATTGATAACCGCTGAAGTGTGCTTCGTGTTCGTCTTTGGCGCGTGCCAAACATTCATAAGCAATTATTTCGCCGGTTGATAAATTGAAAATAGGCTGATAGTGAAAAAATATTTGCTGCTTCGCTAAAATCTGAAAAAACCAAGCATATTTAACCGCCTGGGTAATCGTACTAATCGGTTGCGCTTTTAAAAAATCTTCTAGTAAATTTTGATAATCGCGTGACGATGTCTCTATAGAAGAATCCCTTTGCTCGGTTCGCGTCAGAAAAAAGCGTGAGGAAGCTTGACTGGTTTCTGAAAGGACTTGGCTGATCTTGACGAAAATACTAACCAGTTCACGATTATTTACAGTTTGATAGAGAAGCTGAGGCATGGCAGGAAGCTCCTGAAACCCAATGCTGGAAAGACAGCAGCTAGTTTCCTTGTCATCAGGTTGGATAACCAGATTAAGCGGATGAATCTGTGACATTACAGCAGAGACTACCAATATTTTTTTCTAAGGAATAAAGATATATCAAACCAGGAAATACCCTGTATCCATTGAAACTGTCTTCTGCCTGAGGGCGTAAGAGGTATTCCCAACGGTACTATAGGTTAGTTTTCAAAAAATGGGAAGCTCGTAGTAAACATTATGTGCTTATAGGCTGCGCTCAAATTGCCATGAGCCGTTTTAGGCAAAACTTTGCCATCCTCTGCGAACCCACAGGAGATGTTCCTACAAAATCATGCCGTAATCGGGCAATACCTTGATATAGGCACTCAAAAGTTTCATTTAGTACAGGGAGGTTTCTTGTAAATCGGCACACTAGGAGAGAGAACCGCCATAAGTTCGCTTCATGCTGCGCGTGAAGCGAAGCTATCACGACAGGGAATCGCTAACGTGTCGCTCTTTCCCAGATGCTTCGCTCATGCTAACAGACTCAAGCTTAGAGCTATACAAACTAAGCCTGCTTCAGTGAATCTTTATATATAGGGATTCTTGTTTGGATGCAGTAAAGTTTGATCCTGCTGCCTTTCACCGAAAAGCGGAAACAGGCATGGGGTAAGGTTCCGAGTGGATTGCACTCTTAATGAGAACTGCTATATCGTCTGCCTGCGCGGACTTTGTTTGAAGGACAGGCAAAGGTTATTTGGCTGCGCTTACAGTCGTCGGCTATGCGTTGTAAGTCAAGAAGTCTGTTGTGGACAGACGGATACAACCTTCGCCCCTACTGCTGGAAGTGCTAGCTTAGTGCATCGCTTCCATGAAGGGAATAGTGCTGGCGCGGTATTAGGTGAGTGACAGGAGAAGAGAGGATGCGATCGCATCCTTATCTGAATTATGTAGTTAACATTACGAAAACCAAGAAAGTGATCAGGATTGCATTGTAGATTGCATGATCGGCTGTACTTGCCTGAACTCCTGCTTCCTGAGCTATTTCTTCATTATTATTTTTTTTGAAAGACTGGTCATGTACAAATTTATAGCGACAAGCAAATAAGAAACCTGGAATAATCAGCAGAAAACCTGCATAAATAGGAATTCCTACGGTGATATGGACTAAACCAAAAGCTGTAGAATTCCCGATTATCTGCTTCCAGGTGTTAGCACCTTGACGAAAAATCTTTTCCTCCAATCCAGCCCAAAACGGAACCATTAAAATTAAACATATCCAAAAAACAACCATCAAAACTTTTGTGTAATCAAAAGGGGGTTTCTGAGTCGTACTGTTTGTCGGTACTGCTTTATAAGTCTTATTTGCAGCCTTTTCATTGGGTATCGGGCGAGGTTGAGTTGCAACATTTGCATTGGGTGATTGCTTGGGTTGAGTTACAACTTTTTCATCGGTTCCAACTTTTTCATCGGGTGATTGCTTGGGTTGAGTTACAACTTTTTCATCGGGTGGTAAGCTTTCACTGGGATTGGGAAGTTGAGAATTAATATCCTCTGATGGTGGAGGTTGAATACTTTTAATAGTATCAAACGGTTGAAATATAATATTTCCAGAATTTCCGAAAACTGCACTAGCCCATCCCCATTGCATAAATTGAGGGACGTATGGGTTTATTACTGCAAATGTCGTTAAGGTAACAAAAAGAATAAAAGCTGCTCGGACATAACTTAAAATCCCACTTTTAAAATAAATTGCTAATACCCAACTTAATTGGGACTTGTTTTTCCAAATATCCCCTAAGATAAACCAAATAATTGCAACTGAAAATAAAGTAGAAAACATCTGCTTAAAATTTGTTGCCCAAGGCGATTGAGCAGAACTGATGATAAAAATAAATGTTGCAACAAATAAAAACTGATACTTAAATGCATTGACAATATTTTTTAGGTCGTTAAATAGGTAATTTCTTTTTTCGGAATTTAATAAATGCTGAAAAATCTTACCTGTTATGAGCAAGCAGATGAGTTTATAAAACGCAGCCGATGCATATTCTGGCTTAAGCTGTAAGGCTTTTTCAAAGCTAGCGATCGCTTCTTGATAGCGATGTAATTTTGCCAGGATAAAGCCTCGACCATACCAGGCTTGAGGAAACCAAAATTCTTGACAATCTGGTTGAATTATAGTAGCTTTTTCAAAGCTAGCCAGTGCTTCTTCATTCCGCCCTAAATTTACCAGTAATGAACCCCGATTGTACCAAGCTCGCTGATAGGCTGGATTGATTTCCAAAGATTTTTCAAAATTGCAAAGAGCTTCTTGGCGGCGTTTTGGTAAAGGTAGCACAGCCCCACGGGTACACCAGGCTTCATAGCCGTTTGGATTAATCTCTAAAGCTTTATCGCAGCTAGCGATCGCTTCTTTGCGGCGATTTAACTTACTCAGCACCCAGCCTCGCTTGTACCAGGCTTGATAAGATTCTGGTTGAATTTGCAAAGCCTGTTCGCAACTCGCTAGTGCTTCTTTCCCACGATTTAACATGATCAGTGCATGGGCGCGATCGCTCCAAGCTTCGGAATAATCTAGATTTAACTTTATAGCTTTGTCGTAGCAACTAACAGCTTCGTTGTAGCGGCTTAAATGAAATAAAGAAAGTCCATAGTTGTATAAAATTTTATCAGAATCGGGTTGAAGACCTAAAGCCTCTTGATAATGAGCAACAGCCTCTTTATACTTTCCTGCTTCAGCTAATTTTAATCCTTCTTCAAACAGCAATAAGGCTTTGCGTGTAGTGCTTGTTTGCTCATCCTGAATTTTTTGATGGTGTGCTTCTGGAGTCAGATTTGAGTCGTGTTGATAATCTTCCTGAGAAAAATTTTCACCCTGAGTCATAGGAAGGGAACTCCAGATAGTAGACTGACTGTTGCAGCTGAGTTGGTTTAGGTTTACGCGATCGCATACTTTTCGGAGCGGAGCAAACCCCTCACACCCCCCTTCCCGCGGAGAGAAGGGGGGTTGGACTCTCCTCATCGCTAAAAACACTCGTCTTTTAGAAGTGGTTTAGGCAGAGGTAGAGAGGCAATGGAGAGAAGTGAACCGAGTAGTATTGCTAAGCGATCCTAGCCTACAGAGCTAAGTTGTCAATATCGCCAGGAGTTTTAAGAATGAGTGCAGAACAAGATCCCGTTAAGGTGATGAAGCAGGAAGTCGGGAAAGCCGCCGCCGCCCGCGTCCAGTCGGGGATGATAGTGGGACTGGGCACCGGATCGACGACTGCTTATGCAATTGAATCTTTGGGCGATCGCTTGAAGTCCGGCGACCTCAAAGACATCAAAGGCATCCCCACCTCATTTCAGGCATCCGTGCTAGCTAAACAGTACGGAATTCCCTTAACCACCTTGGATGAAGCCGATCGGATTGATATTGCCATTGATGGAGCCGATGAAGTCGATCCGCAGCACAATTTGATTAAAGGGGGCGGTGCTGCCCACACCCAGGAAAAGATAGTAGATTGTTTGGCAGAGCAGTTTATTGTCGTGGTCGATAGTTCCAAGCTCGTTGACAAACTGGGTTCCACCTTCCGCGTGCCAGTAGAGGTAATTCCGATGGCGATAACACCCGTGATGCGGGCGATCGAAAAGCTAGGCGGGAAGCCAGAACTACGGATGGGCGTCAAAAAAGCGGGTCCCGTTGTTACCGATCAAGGCAATCTGGTCATTGATGTAAAGTTTGACACCCTCGATAATCCTGGAGAACTGGAAAAGACGCTTAATAATATTCCTGGCGTTTTGGAAAATGGTTTATTTGTGGGCGTCACAGATTTAGTTTTAGTGGGCGAAGTGGTAGATGGGAAGCCCATTGTGCGAGAAGCTTAATCTTCGTTTGCGATTCTCCAAGCAAAATTACTAATCTGCTCTCTACCTGGATTTTGTCTCTTTTTCCGTGCGAGACAAAATCCGACCCTATCCTGGTTTCCGGGGTTTTTGGGTTTACGTGCAACTGTAGCGATCGCACCAGCTTAAACTCAGATTTTTAACGATTTCTCAGCACGGCTACCTGATAGTTGCGCTTGAGAATTTCCTGTCCTCCCCAACTGATATTGCAATTGCTAGCGACAATTTTTCCGGGATGAACGCCTTTATTGTGAGAAGCCCGACAGATAAATAGATCTCGATCTGCTTCTATCCCACCCGCGATCGCACCTGCTGGCACCCGTCCGTTCGATGCTTCTATCCAAGCAATCCGAGCGTTTCGCGGCGCGGTTAAAACTTCATAGAAAGGGGCGAGAATTTCCTCTCCACCCCAACCAAAATTACAATTGTTGGCAACAACTTTTCCCGGATGCACGCCACCGTTATATTCGGCGCGACAGATGTACAAACGACGCCCCGATTCAGATCCACCAACCACGGCATTGGGGGGGATGTCTCCATTCGATGCACCTACCCAATTTAAGGCTTCAGAACCAGAGTTATTCTGAGCCAGAATCGCAGAACTCGATGTCAGAAGCAAGGTAGCTGGTAAAAAAGATAGCAAGGTAGCACGAACAACGTTTGCAAGCATCGTCAATTACCCTAAAAATAGTTGTGCTTAACTACAAGCACAATTCAGCAGTTTTCTTATGTATTTAGAAAGATGCAGTATCGGCGATTTGGGCGTACAGAATTACAAATGCCCGTGTTTTCTTGTGGGGGGATGCGCTATCAGTTTAAGTGGCAGGATGTCCCCGGATGGAGAATTCCTCGCGATAATCAACGGAATGTAGAAGCAACGATTCGCCGAGCCTTAGAAGTCGGAATCAATCATATTGAAACTGCTCGTGGCTACGGCACCTCTGAGATGCAGTTAGGGCGAATTTTGCCGACTTTTCCCCGCGAAAAACTGATTGTCCAGACGAAAATCAGCCCTAAAGCGGACGCTAAAGAATTTCGCCAAGAATTTGAGAAGTCCCTAGCTTACTTAAAGCTAGATTACGTTGATTTGCTGTCGCTACACGGTGTCAATACCGATGAGTTGCTGCACGACAGCATTAAACCGGGCGGCTGTTTGGAAGTAGCGCGACAGCTACAAGATCGAGGCAAAGTTCGGTTTATTGGCTTCTCGACGCACGGGCCAAGTGATGTAATTGTGAAGGCGATTGAGACGAACCAGTTTGACTACGTTAACCTGCACTGGTACTACATCAATCAATTCAACTGGTCTGCCATTGAGGCAGCTTCTCGGCACGATATGGGCGTTTTTATTATCAGTCCTTCAGAGAAAGGAGGAATGCTGTTTAAACCGCCACAAAAATTGGTGGATTTGTGCTATCCCCTCAGCCCAATCGTGTTTAACGATTTGTTCTGCCTGAGTCATCCGCAGGTGCATACTCTTAGTGTGGGGGCGTCACGACCAGAGGACTTTGACGAACACTTGAAGACCTTGCCGCTGTTGGAGAATGCAGAGGCGGTTTTGTTGCCAATTCTGCATCGCCTGGAGAAAGAAGCGATCGCTACCTTAGGGGAAGACTGGGTAAAAACTTGGCACGTTGGTTTACCAAAGCCAGAAGCAACGCCGGGGGGACTAAATATACAGGTGATTTTGTGGCTAAGAAATTTAGCGATCGCCTACGATATGATCGAGTACGCTAAAATGCGCTACAACCTGCTGGGCAACGCCAGCCACTGGTTTCCTGGAGCCAAAGCGGATCGGGTTCGAGAACTAGACCTCCGCCAATGTCTTACCCATAGTCCCCACGCCGACAAAATTCCCGCATTGCTGGAAGAAACTGACCGACTGCTAGGCGGTCAAACCCTCAAACGCTTATCCCAAACCTAAAATGGTATGAGTTGGGGTAATGGCTAATCAAAGAGTGGCTAATCGAAAAGTGGCTCTTGAACAATCCTTCAATTAGCCATCAGCAATTAGCCATTCATATTTAACAATGCCGCGATCGCCCAATTATACTCAGCTATCTGGGACAGAAACTTACAGCGAAATTATTGATGTCCGCTCACCCAGCGAATTCGCTGAAGATCGGATACCCGGTGCCATTAACCTGCCCGTTTTGGATGACGAGGAACGCGCTAAAGTCGGAACGCTCTATAAACAAGTTTGTCCTTTCACTGCCCGTAAACTAGGAGCGACCTTAGTTGCTCAAAATATTTCCCGTCACCTCACCCATCACTTTGCTGAAAAAGACAAAGACTATCATCCCCTCGTGTACTGCTGGCGGGGAGGACAACGTTCTAACAGTTTGGCAACCGTTTTGAGTCAAATTGGTTGGCAAGTCACTGTCCTCGAAGGTGGCTACAAAACCTATCGTTCCTTGGTACGCGAGCAACTGCAAGCCCTTCCAGAACGCTTTAACTTCCGGATATTATCTGGAATGACTGGTAGCGGTAAAACCCACATTTTGCGCCGTCTGGCTGAGTTTGGCATTCAGGTGCTGGATCTGGAAGGTTTGGCAAACCATCGCGGTTCTCTCCTGGGTGAAGAGTGGGAGAGTGGGAGTGGCGTTGAGGAGCAGCTTCTAGAAACAAGGGCGATCGCATCTGGAGCTGAGAGGAAATTACCGATAACCCATCCCCAGCCTCAACCATCCCAAAAACACTTTGAATCCCTGCTACTGCAACAGTTGCAAAGCCTCGATCCCAACTTTCCCGTGTGGGTGGAAGCGGAGAGTAATAAAATTGGGCGGATTTATGTGCCCCCATCTCTTTGGCAGCAAATGAAACAAGCAAGCTGTGTAGAAATTGAGATGCCTGTAGAAGCTAGAATTCAGTGGCTTTTGCAGGAATATCCTCACTTAATGGCCCATCCAGAGGTTTTGAAAGCGAAGCTGCACAGACTGAAATCTCGCTATGGCTGGGAAAAACTCCAAGAATGGTACCAGCTCATTGATACCCAACAGTGGGAAAGATTGGTGAGAGATTTGCTAGAGTGCCACTACGATCCGAGCTACAACCATGCTATCCGTCGCTGCTTTCCTAATTTAGAGCGGGTGGTTTCCCTGGCGGATTTATCGGATGCGAGTGTTGATGCTTTGGTCAAAATTTTAGATTTAAGCGCAAGTTCTACGAGCGAACAACCAAAATCTATCCGTTGCTCAACCCCAGCCTAATCATCCAAAATCTAAAGTCGAAAATCAAAATTGAAAATACGGAAGCCCCATTAGATGTTCTAAATTGTTCTAACATCAATGGGGCTGAGGACGCAGTTAGGAGGTATCTTGCAGTCCAACTTATCCGCAGAAATTTCCACAAGCCGAGACTCTTAATAAGTTTTTAAGAAACTATCCATCAGTTATTCGCCATTTGCCCTTAGCCTTTGTCTTTTTGAAGCTCTCTAAGGGCGGAAGTCGCTCTCTGAGAGCCTTCCTTCTGACCTTGACGCTGGTAAAGGTCGCGGGCTTGCTCAAAAGCTGCGATCGCTTCCGGTACCCTTTCTCGCTTTCTCAACGCCACTCCCAGATTGTAGTAAGCTTGGGCATTTTCCGGCGACATTTCTACCAGCCGCCGATACGCAACAATTGCCATTAGGTAGTCCTGCTGCTTCAGCAAAATATCAGCGATCGCTGTCTGAGCTTCCACGAGATCGGGTTTGATCTTCACTGCCTGTTGATAAGCCTTTAAGGCATCATCCAGATTATTCCCGGTTTGCAAAATTTTGCCAATTTGGAGGCTAATCTGAGCATTGCGAGGTTCAATCTTGGCTGCCCGTTCTAAAGCCGCCATCCCAGCCGTGACGTTGCCTTGCTTCATGTAGGCGTCTCCCAAGTTCAACTGCACGCCGCTGTCATTTGGGGCGAGAGCAACAGCCTGTTGGAGCGCTTGAATCGCTTCTGCGGGACGCCCCTGCTTCAGGAAGGCGGAGCCGATAAATTCATAAGCTTGTAGATTTTTCGGATCGAGCTGGAGGGCAGTTTCATAGGCTTGCATTGCGCCTTGATAATCTTTTAGACGCTGTAATACCACCCCTAATCCTAGATAGGCATTCAGGTTCTTGTTGTCGATCTGGGCAGCACGCTGGTAGGCGGCTGCGGCACTGGCATTGTCTCCAAGATTCGCGAGAGCGTACCCCAATGCATACTGAAAATCAGCATTCTTCGGTTCCAGAGTGACAGCCTGTTGATAAGCTTTAGCGGCTTCTCGGTAGTTGCCCTGAACTGCTTGTAAATAGCCGATGGCGGAGAAAATACGGGCATTTTCGCGATCGAGATCCGCAGCTTGTTGATAAATTGTCAAGGCTCTGGCAATATCTCCCGTATCCACCAACTTACGCCCCTGCCGCAGCAGTTCGCTCACCTGCTGTTGGTTGCCTTGAGCTACCAGTGGAGCCGCTTGGACAACTGGCATTTTGATGGTAGCGATCGCTGGCACCAACAAGAGACTGGCTACTAAGAAAGTCTGTTTTTGCACGGTCGATTTATCTTGAGTTTCTACAATGGCTCAGTGTTTCTATTCCGGAAGCATGAATCCAGAATGGCTAAACACAGCAGAGGGATGAGCTTTACCTCGTCTACACCCCAAATTTGTCTAAAAAGAAATTTTGACGAGGACAGTTAATGATTGTAACAACAACTGATGTCGTTCACAAAGCTGTGTTAAAAGCGTATTTAGCAATTATCACCGCTGAAGGCGTCTCGGCTAGTCGTGACCTGTGGTTTTTTTTGGCTGGGGTTGGGGATATTATCGGCTGACGGAATGGCAATTATATGTCTGTAGTTTTTGAGCAGAACGGGGTGTGATAGCAGAGTGACCAGCCTGGCTTTTTATTGCTCATTACTGTCACTGAAACAGCCGTAAAGCTCTACTAATTTATTAATAATTGCGATCGCGCTTTTCACTTAAATAGAACACATATTTCTATCGATAGATATCCTGATTATTCCTACTGATAGATATACCCAGAAAAATACCAGTATAAAGTATAACTCAAGGGTGAAAGTTAGAAGAAAGTAGCTCTATAAAAAATAGAAACAGGAAGAGCGGTGAGCAATGTCATACACAAATCGAGAAGACAGGGTTGTTATTGAGCCAACTGCTGGCAATCAAATTGTTGAGTACCACGATCGTGTAAGGTGGGGTCCCATTTTTGCCGGTATTGTTACTGCTTTAGCTACTCAGTTAATTCTGAGTGCTTTAGGAGCCGCAATTGGTGCTACTAATATTTCCGGTTCCGGCGCACCTAGAACCTATGCCGATGATGTTGGCAGAGCGGTCGGAATTTGGTCTATTATCTCTTTGTTTATTTCCCTTTTGGTGGGTAGTTGGGTAGCAGCCCGTGCCAGTGGTCCGATGAACCGGAATACAGCAATGTTAAATGGAGCCATTCTTTGGGCGACAACTTTGGCATTGAGTTCCTGGTTGTTGGCAAGTGGAATCTCAGGCGCATTCGGTATTGTAGGTGCGAATGCTGGGGAAATCGTCAATCAAGCGCAACAAGGTGCAGTGAACGTACCCAACGACGCGCCTAATGTAACGGCTCAACAAACTCGTGATATTGCGGGTGCCACAGCGAAGGCAGGTTGGTCGTTTACAATTGGTTCTCTGCTAGGTTTAGCAGCATCGCTGATTGGCTCATCTATGGGTGCCCGGACTCCTCGGCATCACACATAAGAATTGATGACTCAAAATCAAATTTGCAGGCTTATTTTAGCCACCAGTAAAAACACCTTTGAAAAGGTGTTTTTTTTGTAGATTAATTGTGAACTGCCGCAAGATTATCTCTGGCGACTGTAGCGTCCAATGAGTTCTGCTGCTGCCAGAATATGACCATTCATTGCCGCTTCTACCTTGTTTTTAGTGGCACCCGCTGCTAAATCTAACAGTCGATCGAGTGCGTAGAGTTTGAAAAAGTACCGATGCGTACCACTAGGCGGGCAAGGGCCACCATAACCTAAATTGCCAAAATCATTTTTACCTTGGACGCCCCCCTCACCGAGGTTTGCTTCGCTGGGAATGCCGCCAGGTAGATGGCGAATTTCAGGTGGGAGATCGTAGAGAACCCAATGGACAAAAATGTCTCCAGGCGCATCCGGATCGTCAACGATTAAAGCAAGGCTCTGAGTACCCTCTGGCGGGGAATTCCAGCTAAGAGAGGGAGAAATATTTGCGCCGTCGCAGGTGTACTTAGACGGAATTACACTGTTTTCAGTAAAAGCCGTACTCTCAAGTTTCATCGTCTTTAGTGTCAGAGATTGACGATTGATAGGGGTGATTGGCGAATCGTTCTTACTTGCAGAACTCTAAGCGCTTGGCGGTAGTCCTGCTAATGCCAGTAGATTAGCGTTTTGGCACAGGGTAATTCTTCAACCAATAGGCTTAGCCACAGAAATATTTTGCGATTTACTGGTAGTCAATCACGATGGCTTTAGTGGTTTAGGGTAAAAGTTGTTCGTATTCATCCATTCCATATAGAGAGAACGAGAGGAGGATGCGATCGCATCCTCCTCTAAACTTTGCGAATCCACCCCAACCACTTCATCTGGCTTGTTTCCACAACCATAGTGTGAGACGCGATCGCGATCGCTCAATCAAAATAAATATAGATAAGACAATCGATTCAGCACAACGCATGACCACAACCGCAGTCAATCCCTATCTAGATGGCAACTTTGCGCCAGTACGGGAAGAAATCACACCCACCAATCTGAAAGTAATCGGCGAACTACCTCCCGATTTATCCGGGATGTTTGTGCGGAATGGCCCCAATCCTCAATTCCCACCTATCGGCAACTATCACTGGTTTGATGGGGACGGAATGTTGCATGGAGTGCGAATAAATAACGGCAAAGCTCAATATCGCAACCGTTATATCCGGACGCGGGGATTTAATATTGAGCGGGAAGCAGGTAAGGCGATTTGGACGGGTTTGATGGAACCGTCACGAGGCAACAATCCCTACAATTTTCCTAAAAATACCGCTAACACGGCTCTAGTGTGGCACGATGGGCGGCTGCTAGCGCTTTGGGAAGGAGGCGAACCTCACGCGATCGAAGTTCCCAGTTTAGAGACATCAGGTGCTTACACTTACAATAGCAAGCTGGTTTCTGCCTTTACCGCTCATCCCAAGGTAGACGCTGAAACGGGGGAGATGATGTTTTTTGGCTACTCGTTTGCCCCACCGTACCTAAAATACAGCGTCGTTTCAGCGAAGGGTGAGCTGTTGCGAACCGTTCCCATCGACTTGCCGATGGGAGTGATGATGCACGATTTTGCCATCACCGAACACTACACGATTTTTATGGATCTGCCGCTAACCTTCAGCATGGTACGAATGCAGCAGGGTAAACCACCATTGATGTTTGAGCGCGATCGCCCTAGTCGTTTCGGGATTGTCCCCCGTCATGGCGATAACAGCAACATCCGCTGGTTTGAAAGTCCCCCCTGCTACGTCTTCCATACTCTCAATGCCTACGAGGAGGGAGATGAAGTAGTGCTTGTCGCTTGTCGCATGAGTTCCACCAGTGTTTTAACGACTGATATGACCCCTGGTGAAAATGAGGGAGACGCGGGTCGTTTGTACCAATGGCGCTTTAACCTCAGCACGGGTACCGTAAAAGAGGAAATGCTGGACGATGCGCCATCAGATTTCCCCCGCCTGAACGAACAGCGAATGGGACGACCGATGCGCTACGGTTATACCGCAAAGATGGCAAATAATCCTATGCCTCTGTTTGAAGGGGTCATCAAGTATGACTTTAAGAATGGTAAGTCCGAAACTCACGAATTCGGACGGGGACGCTATGGTGGCGAAGCGGTATTTGTTCCTCGTCCCGATGCGACTGCTGAGGATGACGGTTGGCTAATGACTTTTGTCCACGACGATGAAGCAGACACTTCGGAACTGGTGGTCGTAAATGCCCAAGACGTGACATCTGAACCAGTAGCGCGTGTCCTCATCCCCCAGCGGGTGCCTTACGGTTTCCACGGTGCATGGGTTTCTGAGGAACAGTTAAGCGCTTCTGTCTAATTTGTGGTGAGATGCGATCGCATTTTTGAAATCGTCAAAGATGCGATCGCTACAACTAAAACCACCCTAAGCTCCAGGCATCGCAATATGATACAAAAACTAGCAATCGATACCGCGCCAGCTATCAAATGAGGAACGCTGCTGCGAGAACGAGAAATTAATCCCGAAGAGTTGTAAAGCGCGATCGCTCTGTTGATATTGCATCCTGGATATTCCGACAAACTGCATTGGCAATGGTTACTGACTTATCGGCATCTCAATGATAAATTCAGTACCAAGACCTGAAGAAGAAACACAACTGAGCTTTCCATTGTGTTTGTCTACCACGATCTGGTAGCTAATCGATAATCCCAAACCAGTACCAGAACCTACAGGCTTGGTCGTAAAAAATGGGTCAAATATTTTCTTTTTTACATCCTCAGTCATTCCCGATCCATTGTCAGCAATTCTAATTCTGACTGAATTAGAAGAAGCCATTTCTGTGTAAATACTAATAGTAGGCTTTTTATCAGATACTTCTCCAGAGTTTCTTATTTCCTCTAAAGCATCGATTGCATTACTTAGAAGATTCATAAATACCTGATTTAGCTCAGAAGCGTAACAAAAAATTCGTGGCAGTTGACCGTAATTTTTGATTACTTCAATACCAGAATGCAAACTATCTTTCTTGAGCCGATGCTGCAAAATCAGCAAAGTAGATTCGATGCCCTCATGGATATCAACTGGTTTCATTTCAGCTTGATCCAGCCGTGAAAAATTCCGCAAGCTAAGGACAATATCTCTGATGCGCTCTGCCCCTACTTTCATGGAATCAAAAAGTTTTTGCAAGTCTTCTACCACAAAATCCAACTCGATTTCTGACATCGCCTTCTGAATCGCAGGTGTAGGATTTTGATACTCCTGCTGATAGACGCCAATCAAAGCAAGCAGGTCTTGGATATAGTTATTGGCATAGTCAATATTGCCATAGATAAAGTTGACAGGGTTATTAATTTCGTGAGCAATTCCAGCAATCATCTGTCCCAAACTAGACATCTTTTCAGTTTGAATGAGTTGGGATTGAGTTTGTTGTAGTTCGCGTAAAGTCAATTCTAACTTTTTCGCTTGTTCTCTCAATTGTGCTTCTGATTGTTGTTGTGCCAACTCGGCTAGCTTGCGGTCGGTAATATCTAGTGCTGTCCCTAATAACTTAGTCACCTTACCAGAAGCATTGCAAGTAGGTTCCCCCTTGACAAAAATATATCTAATAGAACTATCTGGGCGAAAGATTCTCAACTCCAACTCATAAGCCTTCCCTCTTTCAATTGCTAGGTCTACTGATTTTAACCATAAGTCAACGTCATCTGGATGAATCAGGTTTTCATGTTCCCTGAAAGTGGGTTCAGGTTGTTCGGGGTGGAGACCAAAAATCCGGAATAGTTCATCGCTCCAATTAACTTCTTGCGTTTCTATATCAAATTGCCAGCTACCTAGATGTGCCAGTCTTTGAGCTTCTGCAAGCCTAGCTTCTTTTAGTTTTAATTCTCGCGTACGCTCCTGTACTCGGTGTTCTAAAGTACGCGAATAATCTTCTAGTTGCTCGTTAGCTGTAGCTAAATTAGTGTAAAGTAGAGCATTTTCTAGAGAAATAGCTGCTTGAGAAGATAGCAGCTTTAGGACTTCCATTCGATTAGGAGTAAATGCCCCAACCGTTAAATTATTTTCCAAGTAAAGAATAGCAATAAGCCTACCGCTATTAATGATAGGAATACATAAGACTGATTTCAATTCCTGATTTTGAATATAGGTATCATTTGTAAATCTTCCCTCCCAAGCTGCATTTTCTAAAACCACATCAGAACGAGTTCTCGCTACATAATTGATTACCGTTACGGGTAAATCTTGGCTAGTTTCCATTGGGACACATTGCTGCACAACTACTTCTAATGAATCTATTGAGGCAGCAGCTTCAATCAACAATTTTCCATTTTTCGGTAAGACGAGAAAACCTTTTATCGCCCCAGCATTTTCAATAGATACTTTCATTAAGGAAGCGAGCAACTTATCCAGCACAATTTCTCCAGAAATCGCCAGAGATGCTTTCATCACTGTGGCTAAATCCAGCACTGAAACTTCACCACTAGTAGTCATTTTTGAGGTTGTGGCAGTATCTTCACTCGAATTCGGCTCTGTTGATTGCATCTGGGAAATTAAGTATGGATACTCTATTTCCAACTCTTTAACTTTGGCGGTTGCTCCCCAACGAACATAGCCATAATATGCTTCACTCATATGATCTCTAGCGATTTTCTCTCTTCCCAGAGTTAGATAGAATTCAGCCGCCCGCTCATAAGCTAGCGCTTCTTCTTGGATATATCCCTGAATTCTTGCTCCATTTATCGCTCGGTCATAATACTCCATTGCTTTGAGCGTTTGACCTGAAACTCGGTAAATCTCTGCCTGTATTAACTCATACTTATGTTGAGAATTTGTCGGGGCATGAGTTGCCCATTGCTGCATTTTTTCCTGATTATTCGCCACAATAGCTATGTATTCCTGTTGCTCTGTGGCTGTAAGGTTAGGGTACTGGGCAAGGAGGGCTAAAGAATAGTAGAGATTATATTCAACAAATACTATTAGGGCTGTGATAGGTTGAGTATGCTGCGATGCTGCTCTAGCATTTTCAATTGCTTTATCGTAATCTTTAAACAAATAAGCCAGCATCAATTTATAAAAATATACAGCAAATACAGATTGTAAATTATTGGTTTCCAATAAATGGGGTAGCATTTCTGTTTCATTAAAATATTTACCAGATAGATAAGATTTTTTAGATGAGTCGTCAGTTAAATTAGAAACAACTTGCCCACCTATGCTGGCATAGTAAAGCTGAAATTCTTTTTTAAACTTGCCGATCATTTCAATATAGTTAGCTTGTTTTTGCGTAACATTTTCTAGGTATTCGCCAGCTAGAAATGAATGTTCGCAGTAGAATAGAGCCGAATGACAAGCAAATTCTATATCACCGACTTCTAGCCCACTTTGAATTGATTGTCGCAATAATTCTATTGTTTCTTTAATATGTTCCTTCCAATGTATAATACAAGCACAATAGCTACTGTAGATTTTTGATTTAATTTCTTTGGCATAAAGCTTATCTAATAGATGAAAAGCTAGTTTGCCAAATTTATATCCGGAATCAATATCTGCCATTGGCCCGCACAAAAGCAAGCCATAAGTGCTATAGCCATAGATAGCTAGGGACGAATTCCCGTATTGGCTACACAGCTTGACCATTGTGTAGACAATTGGTAATGCGATCGCGCTACTTGAAATAAAGGCAGGAGGAGAAATTGTTATCAAAATCTTCATAGCTGCCATTTTATAAGGGTCGGTCATTTCTGGAAGGTTATAACAGTCCTCAATATTTAGGTGTTGCGAAGGTTCTTGTTCTAAGGGCACTTCCAACATTTCCAAAACTTGCTGACCGAGTTCTATGGCTGCTGGCAACTGATTTTGGGCAATATAATACTGAATTTTTATTTCATTAATCTTCACTCTATCTAATAGAGTTTTTGCATTTTGAAGCGCTACTTCAGCTAGTATTTTTGATTGTTCAAAATTCGTGTTGAGGTATTCTGCTTCTGCTGCTGATACATAGAGTTTATTTGTCAGCTCGTAGTTGCAAACCCAACTGTCTGCTGCCAAGAGTCCCAAACCGATGTTGAGATAATTGACGGCTGCTTGATAAGCGGTCGCTGTACTAGCTTTCTGACCAGCAATGAGATTAAAATGAGCCAGGTCATCTCTTTGGGATTGACAGTTTAGTAATTCAGTACCAAAATTTAATTGGTTAACCAGAGCAAAAATATTTTCTTCTCTTTCTTCAGGAGAAGTATTTTCTAGCAGCAGTTGACCAATTTTTAGGTGAGTGGCTTTTTTCTCAAGGTCGGGTATAAGAGAATAGGCTGCTTGCTGTACCCGGTCATGTAAAAACTTATAGCTAATCTTTATATCATCAAGAACCAAAGTTCCCTGTTGTAATTGGTCAAAAGATAATGGAATTTTGTAAGCATCGCTTAGAGGCAAAATCAAACCTGTTTGAAGTGCATCCCACAAGTCTGTTGCTGTAGCTGATTGAGTTTTTTCATTCACGATCGCCAAAACATCTAAATTAAACTGGTTGCCAATACAAGCAGCCAGTTTTAAGACTTGCTGTGTTGCATCGGGTAACTTTTGAATATTTCTGGCGATCAATTCAACAATGTTATAGTCTGTAATTCCAACTGCTTGAATTTCTTCTATATCCCACTGCCATCTACCTTGGCTGAAGTTATAAATTAGCAGTTTTTCGGCGTATAAAGTTTTTATTAATTGGGTCAAGAAGAAAGGATTGCCTTGAGTTTTATTAAAAAGGAGAGACGCGAGATTTTGTGCCTCTCCTCGCTCTGTACATACATTTTCATGAAGAGTATCTTCAACTAACAAGCTGACGCAATCGCTATCTAAAGGTCGCAGAGTGATATTATTCACTACAGCGCCTATAACCTGTATTTTCTCAATCGCTTGGATTAACGGATGCGTTGGACTAACTTCGTTATCGCGGAATGCTCCAATTGTTAACAGATGCTGGCTATCTGGGTCAGTTACTAACAGTTCAATTAACTTAAGCGATGCAGAATCAGCCCACTGTAAGTCATCTAAGAATAAGACTAGCGGGTGTTCTTTTTGGCAAAAAACCCGGATAAATTGTTGAAACACTCGATTAAATCGGTTTTGTGCTTCAGATGGTCCTAATTGTGTTAGTTCTGGTTGTTCGCCAACAATCAGTTCTACTTCGGGAATGACATCGATAATTACCTGACCATTTTCTCCCAAAGCCGCTTTAAGCTTTTCTTTCCAAGTGTCTATCTGTTCCGAACTTTCAGTTAACAGTTGTCGCATCAATTCAGAAAAAGCTTGAATTAAAGCAGCATAAGGAATGTTTCGCTTGAACTGGTCAAACTTGCCATTAATAAAATATCCTCGTACTCCCACAATTGGTTTATGGACTTCATTCACTACACTTGTCTTACCAATTCCTGAGTAACCACTTACCAGCATCATCTCAGCTGCTCCAAGGCTAACTCGCCCAAAAGCATCCATTAAGGTAGCTACTTCTGTTTCACGTCCGTAGAGTTTTTGCGGGATTAGCAGAAGGCTGGCGCGATCGCGCTGACCGCAGATAAAATCTTCAATTTCTCCTGTTGTTTCAAGCTGAATTAAACAATTTTCGAGGTCAAATTTTAGACCAGCAGCGCTTTGGTATCTGTCTTCAGCTGTCTTGGTAAGTAACTTCATCACAATGTCAGAAACAGGGATAGGAATTTCTGGCACCAACACATGAGGAGGGATTGGTTGTTTGGCAATATGACAGTGAACTAATTCCATCGCGTCGGTTGTTTCAAATGGCAGCTTCCCCACGAGCATTTCATAAAGAGTTACACCTAAAGAATAAAAGTCGGTACGGTAGTCAATAGAACGATTCATCCGACCCGTTTGCTCTGGTGACATATAGGCAAGCGTGCCTTCGATCAAATTGGGACTGCTGATTGTTTGGTTCTCTAGGGATAGACGGGATGCAATGCTAAAATCAATAATGTTAACTTCTTCCGTTTCTTGATTGAAAATGATATTGTGTGGCTTAATATCTTTATGAAGAATATTGTGAGAATGAAGTTCTCCAAGAATTTCCGAAATCTGAACTGCTATCTTAAGAACAATTTTAAAATTTATAGGTTTTTCGGCAATAACTTTATCAAGCGATTCTCCACCAGAATCTTCTAAAACTAGCGCAAATCCATTCTTATGATTCTCAAGCCCTAGGGTTTTCACAACTCCCTTAGCATTTAAAGCTTTAATAATTTCATATTCATTTTTTATCCTGGCAATATCTTTTGGACTTGGATAATTATTTTTAATTAATTTGAATACAAGCGATTTTTTATCCTGATGCCTTTTTCCTTGATAAACAACAGTTCTTGTACCTTCGTAGATTTTATTTGTAATTTCGTATCCTGATATTAAGACCATCACTTTTACCCTTCTTGTTTAAAAAGTCAAAGAAATCTAAAATTTCTACTAATTCATTCTTTTAATGCTACATCTACTATTGCGATCGCCTAGCGGCGCGGATGCGCGCTTCGGATGCTGCGATGATTCGGCTGTTCCCGAATCGCCGCCCTTACGAGCCGCTGTAGAGGCACTAGAGAGCGCTATTGCAGACATACAGTGAAATGGTATTTGCAAAACTGCTTTTAAACAAAAAAATACCTCACTGTTAATCTTATATATCAAAAATCTATCCCAAGATAGATACAGACGCGATACGTCGCGTCTGTATGAGAAGTTACTACCTTAAAAGATTTTCCGATACACAGTGATGCGTATCCTGGGCTTCACTCAACAGGCAGATCGCGGAGTTGGCTCAAAATGGGGATATACCTCAGTTTCAAATAGGTCCTGGATTTCTTGAGACTTTTGCTTCACTAAGTTCTTGTAATCCTGACGCACAGGGATGTTGTACGTGGCTGTGCGGGGGGCGATTTTTTCCAACCACGCTGTGTGAATCGTCAAGCTAAACTTCAGTGAAGGATGGCTCAATCTACACCGGGGACCATCCTCCAGATTTTGAGCATCGAAAATCCAAATTTCGTTGCCGTCTGGCGTGAAAACGGTGCAAACAATGTAACCATCGGTTGAACTGTCTTCTGAACTCTCTTCGCCGTTGCGGCGTGGCATAAACTGCGGCGAACTGACAATATAGCCAGCAGGGAACTGATAGCGATCGCCAATCTTCAGCGACTCCTTCGACGACGTGTTTAACCGGAACAAAGAAGCGGGTATACCAGCCTCTGCAAGGCGAAGCATCTCCGTCCGCGGTACTACCCGGTACTTATAGTCTTTGTACAGGTCGAAGACAAACTGCGTCAGCAACTGCTTCCATAGCCCAAAAGAGATCCAGTAAAGATTATCCAGATGTTTCGGAGGCTTGCCATCAGGCAAGAGACTACGGTAAGCATACAGTCCTACGCCCCAGGTACACTCAGCATCCGAGATTACCTTCGACTCCAAAATTTGACCGCTTTCTCCATCAATTACATAGCGTCCCATCCGGCTGATGTCCATCTCATCGTGTTGCATCCCACACAGGCGAGACGGGACAGAAATCTTAGGATTGTAGGCAGAGACATCATACTCGCGGAGCCATTCAGATACATCCCAAGCACAAATATGAGATGCGTGGAGGGTAATGTTTCCATCTGGATTCGCATAATCCAACAGAAAATGAGCCGCTTCCAGGGGAATCACAACCCGTCGTGCGACAACTTCAACTTCTTGCTGACTGCACGCTGGGCGCTGTCCCGCTTTCAAGTCAGCGCGGCGCACGATGTACACGACAGAATCAGCTAACTCTCGAAGTGTAAGTAAGTCTCTGATGAGTCTTTTGGTCGCCTTACTTTTGGGGATAGGGTTACTGAGCAACTGCTCTACCCCAGTCGTGAAGGCTGTGTCCATCAGCACCAGATAATCTTCTGTCAACCCAATCTGATGGATAGTTTGCTTAATCTTGACGGGGGTTCTATCTGGTAATACCAGCTTCCAGCGCTCTAAGTTATTTACACCATCCCAACGGATCAAATAGACGAAATCTTTAAATTCTATGTTGGTAGTTCTCTCAAGCAACCTCATATAAAATTCCAAGAGATTTTGAGAGATGGTAGAGAATGTCTTGAGAAAATCTTGCACAAAGTCTTGCGCTTCGATAAACCGGGCAAGTTCTTTGAGGAGTTCCTCGATTTGTTCTGGAAGTTCATCCAGATCGTAAATTAAGGGAATGGTTTGGAGAATATTCGCTACTGATTTACCGTAATTGACCGTAAACATTTCGCTTTTTTCAGGGTCAAAAACCGGATGTGCGGTACTCAAAACGGGTGGAAAGGGAAACTTCAAGGAAGTTTCGGATTGCCACTCTGTATTGGCTCCGATCGGAGTTACAACCTCCAGCGTTTCGGTGTCAATTTCGTAGGGACGACCAGCATCATAGGTTACTAGCAGACGCTCGTTGGCATCGTCTCGAAATTTAATGGGCAGAAAAGCTGTATTCAACTCGTTGCGGAAGCCAAGAGAAAGAGAAAATCGCGAAATGCCATGATTGCGAAATTGATACTTGACATACTCGCTGCCAGGTCGGGTCGCCTTATCGGCGTAGTAACAGGGCGGCTTAACCAGCCGTGTTTTCAACCCCACTTCACCTTGGCGATCAAAGTCAAGCCGATAAATCATCCCATCGCCAGCCAAGAGGGAAGTTCCGTCAGCATCTGGAGCATCTCCGGAGTTGACAGAGCCTACTGGAGCAACGATAAAGACGTGACCCTGCAAATCATCTGGTAGCTCTCCATGAATCTGCATTTTGATGTTGCTGAGTTCGTAGCGATTTGCCGTCATTATTGACTCTGGAACTGGCGGACAACAGCCTGGTACAGCTTGAATTGGGTCAAAAATTGGCTCTTTCATGTTATTGATGTCTGTGTCTCTATCGAAGGAAGTACAATACTCAAGAAGTTGCTGAAAGTAATCAATTAACAAACTTACGCAATGTGCAACTTTTTCTTATCCCTCCTAAAAAGCAGAGTTTAGGGAGCGCATACGTAATACCATTAGGCTTGATCGATGCAAAATTTGAATTATTTAAACTGCCTAGAGGCAAGGCTTTCACAATTCAAATTTAAAATCTCAAATGGTATAAACTGTACCAATTTAGATTCTCCTTAAAAAAGAAGAGTTCTAATCTCTAAAGCTGTACATTGCGTAAACTTGACTCCTTTGAAACTGTTTGGCTTTTTGCACAGCCGTTTCAGCATCGGAGATTATCCAATTTGCTCATCAAACTGTATATCTAGCCTGTGTTGAATCCGAGCGTTTTCAAAGCGATACAGAAACTCCTCTGTAGATAACTGATATTTACCTACAAATTCCTAGATTCATTTTCCGTTCGCTGGATATTATTTTTAAGCGATTCTCATACCCAGTCGCCGCGCGATCGCAATCTAGCGCAGCACGATCCTCGATTATCTAGTCTGGGTAATTGCAGATAATCTTGACAGCCCAATTAATTTGTTTTGGAATAATTAATGATATGTAAGGTGAGCGTTGCCCACCCTACACCTTACTGTTTAAGCGCTAAAGTATTTAGCTGCGGGGTGATAGGCGATAATCGCAGTCGTAGATTGTTCAGGATAGAGTTGTTCGCTTTCATCCATGTGGAGATTGATGCGATCGCTTCCTAGTAACTCCAGCAATTTATATTGATCCTGAATATTCGGACAAGCCGGATATCCAAAACTGTACCGAGAACCTTGATAACGCTGCGCCAGAACATCCCGAATCTTATCCGGTTCTGATGCACCCAAGCCTAACTCCCGGCGGATTCGGGCGTGAAGCCACTCCGCCACAGCCTCCGCCGTTTGTACCGCCAAGCCGTGGAAATACAAATAATCGCTGTATTGATTATTTGAAAACAACTTTTGCGCGAACTCCGTCGCAATATCCCCCACCGTCACCGCCTGCATCGCAAACACATCAACGTGTCCCGACTCCACAGGTGCAAAGAAATCAGAAATACACAGACGACGCATGGACTTCTGACGAGGGAAATTGAACGTCGCAACAACATTCTTCTCCCTCTCTTCTTTCGCATCTTTACGATTCATAAATTCCGGATCGTACAAATGCAAAGAATTTCCTTTAGCCTGACACGGAAAATACCCGTAAACAACTTGCGGATATAGCAAATTCTCCTCTACAACCCGCTGTTTCCACTCCTTCAAAATTGGGTAAACCTTTTCCTCTAAAAACTGATTGTACTCCTCGCGAGACTGTTCCTGCGGCTTGCGGAATTGCCACTGTCCAGCAATCAAAGCCTGCAAATCCAGATACTCAAATACCTCCTCTAATGGAATATCTTCAGACTGTAATAGTTTCGTACCCCAGAAAGGCGGAACCGGACGCTCAATTTCAATTGCCACAGCCTCAGAACGCCGCGTATCTACTTGTACGGGTTGAGCTTCTTGAGTGCTATTTTCTAATGGCACACGAGACGCCTCCTGTACAATAGGCGCATGACCATTTTCCTCAACTTCATCCAAAAATCCCTGCAAATCATCCCAATTTCCAGAAGATTTTGCAGGCATTAATTTATCCATAAAATGCAGATCTGAAAAAGCATCTTTGCCGTAAATCACCTTACCCTTGTAAGTGTTTTGGCAATCTTCATGGACAAATTTAGGAGTTAGCGCTGCACCCCCTAAAATGACTGGAACCGTAATTCCTTTTTGATTGAAAACCTCCAAGTTTTCTTTCATAAAAGCGGTTGACTTCACCAGCAAGCCGCTCATCGCAATACAATCAGCTTTGTGTTGCTCAAAAGCATCAACGATATTATCAACGGGCTGTTTGATGCCAATATTAACTACCTTGTAACCGTTATTTGACAGGATGATATCCACCAAGTTTTTACCGATGTCGTGGACATCTCCTTTGACGGTAGCAATTACTACAGTTCCTTTGGCATTATTTCCAGCATCTTTCTTTTCCATGAATGGCTCTAGATATGCCACGGCTGCTTTCATGGTTTCCGCCGATTGCAATACGAAAGGCAACTGCATTTGTCCGGAACCAAACAACTCCCCTACTACCTTCATGCCATCTAGCAAGAAGGTGTTAATGATATGCAGAGGCGCATATTTCTCTAAAGCTTTGGTCAGTTGTTCCTCTAAGCCGATGCGTTCGCCGTCGATAATGTGACGCTTTAGACGTTCTTCTACAGGGAGATTTTCATCACCAGAGCGATCGCGTTTCGTCGTTTTCCCTTCAAATAGCGTTGTCAATTCTCCCAGCGGATCGTAGGTGCAGATGTCTCCATCAAATTGCCGCTCATCGTAGATTAACTTGCGGCAGACTTCTTGATGCTCTGGCTCAATTTTCGCTAGGGGCAGAATTTTATTAGCACTGACAATTGCCGCATCCATCCCCACCGCCATCGCTTCGTGCAGAAACATGGAATTCAGGACGACTCGCGCCGCTGGGTTTAAACCGAAGGAAACGTTAGAAACCCCCAAGATAACGTGGCAACCGGGGAGTTCTTCTCGAATGCGGCGGATGGATTCAATGGTCGCTTTTCCATTCGCTCGGTCTTCTTCGATACCCGTAGAAATCGGCAGGGCGAGGGTGTCAAAAAATATTTCGTGGGCGGGAATGCCATATTCGACAGCGGCACGATAGGCACGTTGCGCGATCGCAAACTTTTTCTCAGCCGTCCGTGCCATCCCCTCCTCATCAATCGTCCCAATTACAACGCCTGCACCGTACTTCTTCGCCAACTCCAACACCTTGAAGAAGCGCTCCTCTCCATCTTCATAGTTAGTCGAATTCAGCAGGCACTTGCCTCCGGAAACCTTTAAACCCGCCTCCATCTTTTCCCATTCTGTGGAGTCGAGCATCAAGGGTATTGTGACATTTGTTACTAGCCGTGACACCAATTCATGCATATCCCGAACGCCATCGCGCCCGACATAATCCACGTTGACATCGAGGATGTGCGCGCCTTCCCGCACCTGCGACTTTGCTAAAGACACTAACCCATCCCAATCTTCTCTATTCAGCAAGTCGCGGCACTTCTTAGAACCACTCGCATTCAACCGCTCGCCCACAATCAGGAATGAATTATCCTGCTCGTAAGGCTGGGCGCTGTAAATTGACGCTGCCGCAGGCTCATAACTAAAGTGGCGCTCTTTTGGCTTCAGAGTTTTGCCAATTTCTGCTAATTGTTGAATATGCTCAGGGCGCGTGCCGCAACAGCCGCCAATTATCTGCACGCCCCAATCTTCTACAAAGTGCATCAGCGCCATCCGCAATTCCATCGGCGTCAGCTTATAGTGAGCATGACCGCCAATGTTTTCGGGTAAGCCAGCGTTAGGAACGCAGGAAACCACAAACGGGGAGTGCTGGCAAAGATACTTGATATGCTCAGCCATCCGATCTGGCCCCGTGGCACAGTTCAGTCCGAGAATATCAATCGGGTAACGTTCCAAAATCGTCACTACGGCGCTAATCTCAGAACCAACTAGCATCGTACCCATGACTTCCATCGTCACCGACACCATCAACGGGCGTCGTTCCCCCTTACGCTGAAAGACTTCCTCAACCGCATTCAGTGCTGCCTTGATTTGCAGCACATCCTGACAAGTCTCGACAAGAAATAAATCGACGCCGCCGTCGTAAAGCGCCTCAGCTTGCTCTTCAAAGGAAGCTTGCAGTGTGTCAAAGTCAATATGTCCCAGCGTTGGCAGCTTGGTCGTTGGCCCTATCGAACCCGCTACAAACCGGGGTTTCTCTGGGGTCGAAAATTCCGCCGCCACGCGCTTCGCCAGTTCCGCCGCCTTCTTATTTAAATAGTAGGCTTGATCCGCCAGGTCGTACTCTGCAAGCACAATCGAGGCACCGCCAAAAGTATCTGTTTCAATCACATCGGCACCGACTGCCAAAAAGTCCCGATGCACCTTCTCTACCGCTTCTGGTTTGGTGTGTACCAGATACTCGTTACAACCTTCGTATTCTGGCCCTCCAAAATCAGCGGCGGTGAGGTTTTGGGTTTGGAGGTTAGTTCCCATTGCGCCATCGAAGACGATGACAGGACGTTCAGGACTGTGGAGGCGAGTCAAGAAGGGGCTGGTCATAGATGGCGGCGTCTTTAGAATAGGTAGTTGCGTTAGGCTTTGAACGATCAGCTTAATCTATTTTGCAGACTTTCTCGTTTTCGGAAGTAACTAAAACTATGAAAGTGCAAGACTGTAACGACGTCTTTTGTTCCATAGCAGTCATTTCCTCAAGAAGTCAGAATCTATTTTAACCGAGATTAGTAGTTTAATTGAGCAAAGCTAAGCCATCAGTCTGAAACCTGCTTTGCATTTATTTAAGGCAAGACTTAGACAAAATTTGCAAAATCCCGGCTCCGAGGAAGGGGAGAGATCGCGTCTTCCAGTCAGGTTGAAGAAAGCCTGAGTAGACTTTTATAAAGAATTGATGAAGAAAGCGATCGCTCCTGATTAAACTGCTTTTTTTATTAGTAAAAACAAGAGTTTTTATGAAAATTAAATTATGCTAACTTTGCATCTGGAAGGGGGTTTCCTGTCGTTATTTACCCTAACAATCGTTTTCCCCCTAAATCCCTGTTTTCAAGGAAGATTTTTCCGGTTCTCCTCAAGTTATCGGGGAATTAGGGGAATCTTAGGTCTGGCAACTTATTTAGGCGATCGCTACTTGCCCCTCGCTCTCCCTATCCTGTGTTTTATACTAAGCATGAATACTTACCTACATTGAAGGAAGCAGCTAACGCTTGCCAGTGTAGTTAAACTGAGATAACAACGCAGCAAAAGCGCCCCAATGTAGCCTATGTCTCCTGTTACTTTTGACCGCACTCCCTGTGTTTTACTTGTCGAAACCGACGAAATTCTTGTCCAACGTGTCAGCATGGATTTGCGAGAGGCTGGGTATACGACTGTGGTTGCACCAGACACCACCAGTGGTTTTCATCAAGCTTGCGAACTTCAGCCAGCTTTAGTCGTCGTAGATCGAGTGCTAACAGGGGATTCAGGATTGAAGTTGTGCAACCAGCTGAGGAATGCAGGTTCTCGCGTGCCAGTACTGCTGTTGATGGCTCGCGATACGGTAGAAGATCGGGTTGCGTGTCTAAATTCGGGTGCCGATGACTACTTCCTCAAACCCTATCGCACCGATGCCTTTTTGCAACTGGTGCGCCTCTACTTACAGCCGGAAGCGGGTGCTAGCGAACAGTTACGGTTTGGCGAACTGGTTTTAGACTTGTCTACTCGCAGAGCGATGCGGAATGGGCGAGTAATTGACCTGACAATGAAGGAATTCGAACTTCTAAAATATATGATGTCGCATCCCCGTGAGGTTTTAACCCGCGAACAGATTCTAGAAAATGTTTGGGGATACGACTTTATGGGAGAGTCGAATGTGATTGAGGTGTATATCCGTTATTTGCGTCTCAAAATCGAAGAAGAGGGCGAGAAGCGCCTGATTCAGACAGTGCGAGGTGTCGGATATGTTTTGCGAGAAGCTTAGGTTTTGAGTTTTGGGCGTAAATATCTGCGTAAATATCAAGGATTAAGGATGAATTTGGACTGGAGAGAGCAGCGCTTAGGCACATCTGCTAAAAGCGATCGCAATGTGAAAAAGCAGGCAAGTTTAGTCGTCATGATGCTGGCAGTTTTGCTGATGGGATGTTCGGCATCGGTGCCATCAACCTCCTCTCAGAGTGGGGAACCCGCGCAACCATTGCAGCAGGCGTCGCCAGTATCAGCACCGACATCAGCACCGACGACCCCTGCACAACAAGCGCACTCATCACCGGAAGCATCACCCGCACAGAATAAGAGGGGTCAAACTTTGCCAATTTCAGCCAAGGCAACGATGGCAGGTCAGGTGATTCAGCTAGAAGTAGCGCGGACTCCCCAACAACAGCAAATGGGGTTAATGTACAGAACATCTTTGGCGGACGATCGCGGGATGCTCTTTCTTTTCAATCCACCGCAACCGATCAATTTCTGGATGAAGAATACCCTCATCCCGCTGGATATGGTTTTTATGCTGGATGGAGTGGTGAAAGAAATCGTTGCCGATGTCCCTCCCTGTAAAACCAGTCTTTGCCCCACCTATGGTCCCAATACGCCCGTTAACCAGGTGATTGAACTCCGGGGAGGACGCGCTGCGGAACTCGGTTTGAAGGCAGGCGATCGCGTGACCATTCAGTAACTCAATACTAAGACAGACCGACTTTCTGGCTGTCTTTTATAGTCCTTATCGAAACGATTTAAAAATTTACTCGTTCTTTTAACCTATTTGTCGCAAAAATAAGCTACTCTTTCCCAAGAGAGAGTTTAAGACTGCAAATTTCAATTATTGTTACGCTTAAACCTAGATTCTCGCTTCCAGAGACATGGTTCTTCCAAGAATGAGAGTGCTTTGCCTGGAATTTGGTGTGAGGTGAGAGGCATAGACGCTCTAGGCAAGCAAATCTCTCCTAATACAGAGGGATTTCAGTGAATTGCTAAAGAAAATATTAAGCAAAGTTCACTAGCAACAGTCGGCTAAGATTTCAGAAAAAAGGGGAGTGAGCCTAAGTTTTTAGTCTTATTCTCTAGGTCAGCCCGGAAGGGATGCCTAAAGTCCTGAATCTAGTATGAGCATTCTTCTGTTAATACCCATACCGGCTGCCGTAATTGTCACACCAGGCTGGTGATCTGAAACACTAGCGTTACAGTGAGTAGCGGCAAAATAGTATAAAAGGAGTCGAGTAAAGGTGGACAGATAAAATACTGACTACCGTTACTCAACAAACCAAGGTTTAAATTACAAAATAGATTCAACAAAGGGGGTAAAAGCCATCATGGCACCTACGAATTTTTCTCGATTTCTCCGTTTTCTTCAAGAAGATTTAGCAATATCTAAGGCATCGATTGCGATCGCTTTGCGGCGTCGGGAACAAGATCCCGGCCCATTGCCAATGATCTTATGGCAATACGGTTTAGTAACGCTGGAACAGTTAGATCAAATCTATGACTGGTTGGAAACTGCATAAGGCTTGATGATTCGGCGAGGAGCAAGAAAGTCATGTCAGAGCAATTGGGCGTCGGTACTTTCCCGACCCATCCGCGAAGACTTAAGAAATGTTCTCAATTACAATTTACTCCACCAAAAAGAGCGGGTCAAATATTTGACCCGCTCTTTTTGGTTGTTAGTTTTTAAAAGTTAGTTTTCCCTATAATCTGCCTTTATAAATGCTGCTTGGCAATGAGCGATCACTTTATTATCATCCCAATTAAACGAAGAACAAAAACGTGCTGAAAGATTAGCAGAACGCTTACCCCAGGTGGGGCTTAACCCTGATGAAGTGTAATTAGTCGTGAAAGCGATCGCACTTTCCAAAATTCTTAACTTGTGGATAGGTATCGGGATAGGTGAGTGCGATCGCTGTTTGTGAAATCAATGAACCTTTTCTAGAGAAATTTCTCGATAATCGCCTTCCAAGATGGCAAAACCTTTACATCTGTCAAGGCTAATTCTTTTAAAGCTGTTTCTGCTTGCTTGCGGTAAGTTCGGAACTTTGACTTAAGAAGTTCCTCTTGCTCAAGTTTTGCGCCATTTGCAAGTATGTGATTGATAGTAGCTAATATTGCAAGCGTAATACTCATAGCAACGCCTGCTGCTGCAATATTAACAACCCCTGTTGGTGGTAAAAATGATGTGACGAACAGGAAAAGACTCGTTCCCGCTGCTTCTGCTGCAAATGCAGGTAGTATGGCAAGAGCTGATTTTTGCGAAAGAATTTCACCAGTGTACAGATAGTACAAGGAAACAATTGCGGCAGCTTGTGTAGCTGTGATGTAGGCGGCAGAGCCTGGGATGAAAGCTTGACCAGCCACTGCAACTAAAGCCGCCGTTATGATACTTATCACATAAGGTTTTTTCTCACCCATGTGGCGGGCAAGTAGTAGATCCTTGCCCTTTGAACCTAAAAAATTTTCAATGTCCTCCCGAAGCCCGTACACACCACGAATATCTAGTGGAATGTCAGGACGAGTTCCGGGATCGTACCCAAAGGCGCACACTGGATAAATTTTTTCGATTTGAAGTGCCTCTTTCCACTGATTAATAACCTTTTCTAAAGCCGAGGGGTCTAGCCGATCCCACTCGTCGATTTTATTCAGCACTACAAATACAGAGTCACAGTGCGATCGCAGGTCATCTAAGTATCTTTTCTGAGAGGCATCTGAAGCACCAGTTACAACGAGTATACCTACATCAATATGTTTTAAAAATTCTCGTGTAATCTCACTATTCTCTGCACGGACATCATCAAGTCCTGGTGAATCTATTAATCTAACTCGTTCATCTAGGCGCAATATTTTTAGTTTGGTAGTTACACCAGCCTCAGCGCCCACATTAGCTATAGCCTTTTTACGACTTAGCTTTAGCAGTGCATTGATTAATGAGCTTTTGCCTGAACTAACCTTGCCGATGACAGCTATATTCAAAGTTTTAGAGAAATCTTGGACTTTCTCCTCGAATTGAGTTTCTACATTTTCCCAAAAGTCTCTCTCATCCCAACTATCAGATGCTGCGTTGACCATTTGAAATTCTCTGGATAACTATAGCTATTATGTAAGCGGTCTAATTTTGAACCTCTCAGCGAATCTACTGAAATTCTAAAAGTTGAGGCTGAGTGGTGCGATCGCTCTCATGCCCCAAACCTCACCGAAACGCGATCGCTCTGTAGCCACTTCACAGCGTGATGCAAAACATCAAGTTTTTGAAACCTTCCAGCCCTAACCAGAGCTTGGTGGTAATATTGTCAATCAAGCTAGGGGTGCCTGGATTCACAGGCTGAGATTACACCCTTAGAACCTGAGTCCGGCTAATACCGGCGGAGGGAAGCTGTTAATTGAGGAATTCAATATGCGGACTGAATGGATCGCTAAGCGGCGTGGACAGAGCAATGTCTCTCAAATGCACTACGCCCGTCAGGGTGTGATTACTGAAGAAATGCAGTATGTAGCACAGCGGGAAAATCTCCCAGTTGAGCTGATTCGGGATGAAGTGGCGCGGGGACGAATGATTATCCCCGCCAACATCAATCACACCAACCTAGAACCGATGGCGATTGGCATCGCCTCGAAGTGTAAGGTGAACGCCAATATCGGCGCTTCTCCCAACTCTTCCAATCTGGATGAAGAAGTCGATAAGCTGAAGCTGGCTGTAAAGTATGGCGCTGATACCGTCATGGACTTGTCCACCGGCGGCGGCAACCTGGATCAAATTCGCACGGCAATTATCAACGCCTCGCCGGTTCCCATTGGCACCGTGCCAGTTTACCAAGCCTTAGAAAGCGTCCACGGCACGATTGAAAACCTCACTGCTGATGACTTTCTCCACATCATTGAGAAACACGCCCAGCAGGGAGTAGATTATCAAACTATTCACGCCGGGATATTAATTGAGCATTTGCCTTTAGTGCGCGATCGCATTACCGGGATTGTTTCGCGTGGTGGCGGCATTCTGGCACGGTGGATGTTGCATCATCACAAGCAAAATCCGCTTTATACCCACTTCCAAGACATTATCGAAATTTTCAAAAAATACGATGTCTCCTTCAGTCTGGGAGATTCCCTGCGTCCCGGCTGTCAGCACGACGCCTCAGATGCTGCTCAATTAGCCGAACTCAAAACGTTAGGAAAATTGACTCGCAAAGCCTGGGAACATGACGTGCAGGTAATGGTGGAAGGGCCAGGACACGTCCCAATGGATCAAATCGAGTTTAATGTCAAAAAGCAGATGGAAGAGTGTTCGGAAGCACCCTTCTACGTGCTAGGGCCATTGGTAACAGACATTGCCCCCGGTTATGACCACATCACCTCCGCGATTGGCGCAGCAATGGCTGGTTGGTACGGTACCGCGATGCTGTGCTATGTGACACCCAAGGAACACTTGGGACTGCCGGATGCTGAAGACGTGCGGAATGGCTTAATCGCCTACAAGATTGCGGCTCATGCTGCCGATATCGCGCGGCATCGTCCAGGGGCAAGGGACAGAGATGACGAACTCTCTAAAGCCCGTTACAATTTCGACTGGAACCGCCAGTTTGAATTGTCCCTCGACCCCGAACGCGCTAAAGAATATCACGACGAAACCCTGCCAGCAGATATATACAAAACTGCTGAATTCTGCTCAATGTGCGGTCCGAAGTTCTGCCCGATGCAGACAAAAGTGGATGCCGATGCTTTGACAGAACTAGAGAAGTTTTTGGCGAAAGAACCAGTAACCCAAAGCTAGTTCTTTTAAACGCAAAGTAACGCAGAGCATAATTACTTTGCGTTACTTTGCGAAAACCTTTGCTTCCTTTGCGTTGAAAAACCTTATCTGAGTTGACGCGATCGCTCCTGAATCTCTGGAATCGAGAATACTGCCTGAAATTTTAGCCCAACTGACTGATAAAACTCCGCTCCCCCCTGCTGCCTGTCTACTAGCGAAATCACTTCATCAACGCTGTATCCGGCATCTCGCAGCCGCTCAACGGCTTTCATGGCAGATTGCCCTGTCGTGACAACATCTTCCAAAACGACCACTTTCGCACCCGCCGAGAGAATGGGGCCTTCTATATAAGCTTGTGTGCCGTGTCCCTTTGCTTCTTTGCGAATAATTAGCGCCGGTAACGGTCGATTTTCATAAGCAGAAACTACACTCACCGCCGTCACAATCGGATCGGCACCCAGCGTCAATCCAGCCACTGCCTGGGTATTCATCGGCAGCAACGATAACAAAATTCGACCTGTTGCCAAAGCTCCTTGGGGATGCAGTGTGACTGGCTTGCCATTAATGTAGTAAGAACTGCGCTGTCCCGAAGACAGCACAAAATCTCCCTCCTTATAAGCCACATGGCAAAATAAATCTAGCAGTTGCTGGCGTAGCGTTGTGAGATCGGCAGTAGCATAAGAGCCAGTTAAATCAGTCTGGGATTGGATTTCGTAGGTCATCACTAGGAGAGAAAAAGAGTAGAGCGATTACAATTTGACCAACAATCATCCTAAACTTAAACTGAAGAATAGTATTCAGCCAAAGTTGAGGGACGAGATGGGAATGCGCTTGACTAATTTCATGAGTGTATTGGTTCTCAGTGCCGCTACGACTGTCATTGCCTCTAGCGCGATCGCTCAGCCTACACTCTCTAACTCCCAGTCAGGAACTTTTAACTCGATTCCAGACTTGTTTAATCGAGCTATCAGTGAAACCTCTGGAGACTTTTTCGGCAACCAATCTTACCGACGAGATCTGAATTTCATCATTGGCCCTAGCTTTCCAGAAAACGAAATCGAGCGAGACACTAAGACAGTAGATAACCTTTACCGGGAGCTACTCTGGCAGCAAACTTCCAGTGACTTTATTATTCGCACTCCCGATCTCCCGAATCCTTTCAACTCATCAATTCTGCAAAGCCCAGCTATCAATGTAAACGTTACTGGTACTGGTAGACCCGTAACAGGCAGCGAGTTCGTGTTTGAGAATCCCCCACAGCCCTAAATCTGAAAAAGAAGAAAAGACAAACAATTTTTGCTTGTCTTTCTTCCTTCTACTTTTTTTAAAGTTCGCAGAGCGAGATTTAAACAAGGTACTAGGGCTTGTTTTTTATAGACTCTATTTTTTGAACTGAAATAGAGGTTACAACTTACTTTGTTCAGTTGCTTTCCAGCATTTGATAACCTTTGGTTTCTCAGAGGTTTTGCTGAAATTTCTGAGCAAATTAAATTACCAAGATACTTAAATTAATTAGGTTCTTGATGAGCGCGAGCCGCTAGTAAACTGCATTTATCCTGAGCGGATTGCACTTCCCCATAGAGCAATTCTAGGGAATTTACTCAAAGAATACCGAATTTATAGGAATGCGCCCTACCGGAATCGAACCAGTCTGAAGGCGAATTATGAGTTCGCTGCCTCCCCAATCGGCCAAGGGCGCGTGATTGATTTCGTTGCCAAGATTGCTGGCTGGATTGTTATTTTATACAATTATGCACGCTAAGTCCACTCGAAAGCGGATGCGTAGTATGATTCCTGATAATAAATTATAAGCGCTGTTTTCTAAAATAGAGATAAATTAGCAGCGTGACATTAACCAATTCGCTATCATAGGTTCCACTGCTGTCAGTCGTAAGCTATGTATAGCAGTTGATCGGTGTCGCGGCAATTTTTGTAGCTTGAGCAACCAATGAAACTAAATTCAACTGTCGCACTTACGTTAATTTTGCTTGCTATGATGTTAGGCGCTGGCTTTGTAAGTGCGATGTGGGGGTTTACTGTAGGTCATGAAGCCCTTAAAGGAGTAACGCAGCCGGATGTGCGCCCTACCAATAAATTAGCTGGGACTAAGCGGGCAACTCCTGGTAAAGAAGGAGTAGCAATTTTGCGCGAGGTTGATATCCTGGCAAGTGTCAAAGCACAAATGAGCGGCAAGGCTAAACCTGTTATTAAGCCTGAACAGAAGGAAGCGGAAACCACAAGCGACAGCAAGCCTAACACTCCTGAGGAAACCTCTGAGCAGGACAGTAAACAGCAAAATTTCCCGATTACCAGTCAGGATAAGGGCGTGAAGCTGGAGATAGGCTCAGCGCGTCAGCAAGGAGGTTCTTTGTTGCTGAATGTGAGCCTGAAGAATGAAGGAGGGAATGCTGTACGGTTTCTGTATAGCTTCTTAAATGTAACGGACGACCAAGGTCGAGCTTTAAGTGCTGTGACTGAAGGGCTGCCAGGAGAATTGCCACCGAATGGGCAAAGCTTTTCGGGGACGGTGAGTATTCCCACGGCTTTACTGGAAGACGCTAAGCAGCTTTCATTGACTCTGACAGATTATCCAGATCAAAAACTCCAGCTGAAAATGTCTGGAATTCCAGTGGTGAAGTAGGCGTTAGGTGTTAAGTGGTCGGTAATAGGAGCTGTCTCTGTATGATGACCGTACAGGGGGTAGAGGATTCTACCCACTACTTATTACCGACGACCGATTACCGACAATTCGTTGCCCATTACCCAATACCCAATACCCTGGTTACGGATGGATACCCCCGTGTTGGCGATCTTGACGGTGAATGCTTTTCCTAGGCTCACCGCGCAAGACGTTTTGCTGCGATTATTATCGGTGCTACTACTGATTGCGATTAATGGTTTTTTTGTCATCGCTGAGTTTTCGATAGTTTCGGTGCGGAGATCGCGCATCAATCAACTAGTCGAAGCGGGCGATATTCAAGCAAAAACGGTTCAAAACTTGCAAGGCAGCATCGATCGGCTGCTTTCTACTACTCAACTGGGGATTACTCTGTCTAGTTTGGCTCTCGGCTGGATTGGTGAGAGTACAATGGCAATCCTCGTGTCTGCTTCAATCGCGCACTTACCCTTATCTTGGGAGGTCAAAGCAGCGATCGCTCATTCCCTTTCGGTGCCAGTTGCTTTCTTCCTGATTGCCTATCTACAAATTGTTTTGGGTGAACTATCCCCGAAATCAGTGGCACTGCTTTACTCAGAACAGATGGCAAGGTTTTTGGGACTGCCAATCAGAGCGATCGCCCGCTTTTTCAACCCGTTCATCTGGATTCTCAACCAATCGACACGCTTACTCTTGCGGCTGGTAGGCATTCAGTACACCGGACAAGGCTGGTATACGCGCGTTACTCCCGAAGAATTGCAAATGATTATCACCACAGAGCGCGAATCTACGGGACTGGAAGCTGAAGAACGAGAGTTGCTCAACAACGTGTTTGAGTTTGGTGAGGTGTTGGCGGAAGAAGTCATGGTTCCCCGCACCAGCATTGCCTCTATTCCCTGTGAAGCCACTTTTCAAATCTTTCTAGATGAAATTACTACCACGGGTCACTCCCGCTATCCCGTCACAGGAGAATCCCTTGACGATATTCGCGGCATTATTTACTTCAAAGAGTTAGCTGAACCTCTAGCCAAAGGCGAACTAACTTTAGATACACCAATTCAGCCTTGGATTCGACCCGCTCGATTTGTGCCGGAAGGACAGCCTTTAAGCGAACTTTTGCCGATGATGCAGCGAAGTCACCTGGCAATGGCGATCGTTGTGGATGAATTTGGCGGCACCGCGGGGTTAGTAACAATTGAGGATTTGATTGCTGAAATTATCGGCTACGAGCCAAAAGCTGAGGATAAAGAAGAGTTAGCTGTGCAAATTTTGGATGAGCAAACTTTTCTGGTACAAGCACAGATGAATTTGGAAGAAGTCAACGAATTTCTCGATCTCAACTTGCCCTTGATTGATAAATACCAAACCTTGGGCGGCTTCGTGCTTTACCACTATCAGAGAATTCCTACCCAAGGTGAAACCTTGCGCTTTGACAACCTTGAGCTGACTATCGTTTCCGCCGAGGGTCCTCGCCTGCACCAAATTCGCATTCACCGACGAGAGGCGACAGTTGCTAGCAATGAAACTAACGGGTCTGATGTCTCAAATATGTCAGATTCAGATGGCTCAGATTCAAATGTCTCAGATGCCAAGGTTGCAGCGGATGACACCAAGAAATCAGAAATAACGAATCAGGAATCAGGATTCAGCAGAAATTTTGAATGATCGCGTTTAGATTTTCACTTGCCTCTCGTTAACGGCAGGAATATCCCCAACTTTAGTGACTCTTCGCTGCATAAAGAAGGGGATCTTGTAATCCTAGCTCAGCAAAAGCAGCTAGACGCAACTGGCAGGAATCACAGACGCCACAAGCCACTTCGCTCCCGGTATAGCAAGACCAAGTTTGCTCCCAAGGAACGCCTAGCCGATTCCCCATCTGAATGATTTCCGTTTTTTTCAGGTCTATCAGGGGCGTCATGATGCTAATTGGCTGTCCCTCTCGTCCCTGTTTTGTTCCAAGTCGAAAGACTTCCTGCATTGCCTGGATATAATCAGGACGACAATCGGGATAGCCGGAATAATCTAAAGCATTAACGCCAATATAAACCCGCTGGGCATTGATGGTTTCTGCATAAGCGAGGGCAAAGCTCAAAAAGATGGTATTTCGGGCGGGGACATAGGTCACGGGGATACTTTGATCCATTTCATCAAGCGATCGCCCTTCTGGTACGTTAATGGCACTGTCTGTGAGCGCAGAACCGCCCCAGCGACGCAAATCAAACGCCACTACCTGATGTTCTCGTATACCAGCGAGGCGAGCGATCGCTGTCGCAGACTCTAACTCTCGCTGGTGTCGCTGCTGGTAATCGAATGAGATGGCATAACACTCACAGCCATCAACCTTTGCCTGATATAGTACCGTCGAAGAATCTAACCCCCCAGACAACAAAACAACCGCTTTCACTTCCTAGCCCCCTCATCCCCAGTTTTTACTTGTGCCAACTTTCAGATGTTTCCCACCATCACGTCTTGATAATTGACTGCTCACTGGCTACTAAATTCCTCAGCCCTCAGTCCTCAACTCTCAGTCCTCAGCCCTCAGCCCTCAGCCCTCAGTCCTCACCAAATGGACGGGAGAGAAAGTGACACATTTACCAGTTACTAATTTACAAACCTCAACAAAATGGAAGATAAGATAAATCTCACGAATTTGAGAAAGTTAGACACAGCTTTGAAATTCTTCACAAAAGAAGGCACTATGATACCATCTGGATCGTCTCAGGCGACTAAACGTTGCCAATTGATTTAATCCTAGTGGTGGAGGAGCATACAGGAGTGCAAGATAGCATGCCAGCAAGACAGCCAGACGCTCATCAGCAGCGTAACCAGCCGCAACCGATCCGCGTTGGCGTGATTGGGGTCGGTAATATGGGACAGCATCACACCCGCGTTCTGAGTCTGCTTAAAGATGTGGAACTGGTTGGTGTATCAGATATTAATGTTGAGCGGGGTTTGGATACTGCGAGTAAGTATCGCGCTCGCTTTTTTGAAAACTATCATGACTTAATCCCCTATGTAGACGCTGTCTGCATTGCCGTTCCGACAAGGCTGCATCATGAGGTTGGCATGACTTGCCTGCAAGCAGGGATTCATGTCTTGATTGAAAAGCCAATTGCCGCCAGTATTGCCGAGGCTGAATCCCTCGTCAATGCCGCAGCCGAATCGCACTCGATTCTCCAAGTAGGACATATTGAGCGGTTTAACCCGGCTTTTCAAGAACTCAGCAAAGTTCTGAAAACAGAAGAATTGCTTGCCCTAGAGGCTCATCGCATGAGTCCTTACTCGCAACGGGCTAACGATGTCTCTGTCGTCTTGGATCTGATGATTCATGATATTGACCTATTGCTAGAACTATCTGCTGCGCCGGTAGTCAAATTGACCGCCAGTGGTAGTCGTGCCTCAGATTCCGGCTATTTAGATTACGTGACTGCTACCCTAGGCTTTGCCAACGGAATTGTCGCCACGCTAACAGCCAGTAAGGTGACACACCGCAAAATTCGTCGCATTGCTGCCCATTGTAAAAATTCTCTAACTGAGGCAGATTTTCTCAACAATGAAATTCTGATTCACCGGCAAACGACTGCCAATTATATGACAGATTATGGTCAGGTGCTTTACCGACAGGATGGGTTAATTGAGAAAGTCTACACCAGTAATATTGAGCCGCTTCACGCGGAATTAGAGCATTTTGTTAACTGCGTGCGTGGTGGGAATCAACCCTCTGTAGGCGGCGAACAGGCGCTTAAAGCTTTGCGTCTGGCGAGTTTGATCGATCAGATGGCTCTCGATGGTCAGGTTTGGCAGCAACCAGACTGGGATTGTCGGTGTCTGAGTTCTCCGGCTGTAGCTGTTTCCTTCTAAAGAATTAAAAATTAAAAATTAAAAATGGAAGGTGTGTTGTAGAAGTAGCGATAATTAGCTTGAAAACCTTTGTTTCACAAGGGTTCTACTACTAATTAACACTATGTTTTACCACTACCAAAGTAAAAATTCCGCAATTTTTAATTTTTAATTTTGCATTTTTAATTGACTGAGCGATCGCCCAATTTCTTCATTAACCAGCTGATTTCCTTGAGGGCTGAGATGGATATGATCTCGGTAGAGGTTTTCTGGCTGCTCTTTTGAGTTGAAAATGGGTAGAAAATCTATGTAGGCAATGTGCTGGTTTTGGGTTAAGTCGATGAGGCGCACTCGCGCTTTTAGTTCATAATCACGGGAACCCAGTTCGCCCAATTCCCTCTTTAGGGGTGTCATTGCAAGCAAGAAGCGGGCACCTTTTTGCTCTGCGATTGTCTGGATTTCTTGAATAGCTTTTAAATTAAAGCCAACGCGATCGCCTGATTCCGCGTTCACTGCTTTCATCTCTGGTACTGGCGGTGGCTTTAACAAATAGCGGCTGAATGCCTCTACAAGCGCTAGGGGCGGCTTTTGCTTGGGGTAATTGCGATCGCGCCCCACCGGGATTGAAGTTGGCGCAGTCCCGAACAGATCGTCAGTATTAATCAGCAACACGACTACCTGAGCATCGAACGTACCAAACTGCTTTAAGTACGCTAATTCATTGCGCGGACACCAAGAGTTCGCTGAAGCGTTGAGAACTTCTATTTGCTTAAACGTTTTACCATCAATAGAGGATTGCAACTGTTGAGTCATCATGGCTGAAAGCGTCTCAGCCTGATCTGTCCACCAGCCACCATTCGCAATGGAATCTCCCAACAGCAGCACCCGCAGCGTAGATTCAGGGCGAGTTTCCGTGATTTTTGGGCTTCGCATTGAATACTGATTAATTTCTATCAGATTGCCAAACCTGCGAGTCCGCTGATTTGGCGCTAATAAATATCCAATCTGTTCATCGGCAATATAAATCAAGGGATTTCCAAAGCCAAATAGCAGCCGCAATCCCACCTCTACCGCCAGTACCAACCCTACAACAACCGCCAAAACAATCAGCACAATTTTCACGGATAATCCCCTATGTACATAGATCGTGACCCGATCTAGCTTAAATCTTGCAGCACTTCAGTTTTGCAGTCTTAAAAGTCGCTCCCATCTTAACCCAATCCATTTATGACCCATTCGGGTGATAGACGAATCCTCCCTCAGCCGCTAACCTAGTCATGGGTTAAGATATGTTTACAAATTGTTGTCTAGCTCCGAATCAAGGAGGATCGCAGCCTTATGTCAGACTTGAACCGTGGAATTATGAAGTTCGAGGGAGCTGATAGCCCAAAAGCGATCGCTATCTCATCTGTGTTGGTTTTGGGTGGTATTGCTTTTCTTGTTTGGTGGGCACTTCACTCAGCCTACGCTATGTAACTCGCTACTAAACCGAGGCCACTACCGATGCTGATGAAGCCATAAGTTCAATCGATAGGTTATCTCAAAGCTCCTGTAAAACTTCCTTGTTCGGGAGTCACTTTGTTATTCAACCCAAAATGTCTTTCGCGTATCTTTTGCCTCAGGCTGCATAGGACTACACCAACCTTTTGCTTGACTAAAGACAAGTGAAATGTTTTCAAACCTATGGAGATGGGTTTGGTTTGTGTAGCTGCGATATGGAGTTGCTGAATGCAAGATACAAGTTTTTCTAGAGTCGCTTTTTGAGCCTGACTCTGGAATTTTTTATTGGCTATTTTTCATCAAGAAAGAATTATGGCAAGCATTCGGGATATCCTCGGTTATTACCGAAAATATCGAATCGTCGCGCTTTTAAGTATTGCGGCATCTAGTCTCTTTGAAATCATCGATCTGGTAGTTCCTTACACAATTGGGCAGATTCTCAACGTACTGTCCGGTCAACCGCTGGATCGGGGATTGCAAAATGCGATCGCTCTCATCGCTGAAGTTAGCAACTTACCGGCAAATCGATTCCTTTCCCTCTCAGTGCTAATGGGATTAATCTTGTTAGTCACCGTCGTTAGAGCGCCCATTCAGCCTTGGCTCGGCATCTGGTTTCACTGGGATACAGCCTTGCGATCGCGTCGAGACCACAGCATAAAAGTCCTTGAAAAAATCGTCACTCTACCGCTAGAATTTTACGAAGAAAACAACCCTGGACGAATCGCCGGACGAGTTGCTAGAGGACTCGCTAATCACACCTGGACTTATCCTGAAGTCGCCGGACAGTTGATTCCCAAACTCGTTCGGGTGCTGGGTATCTTTGCGATGATCTGGCTAATTGAGTGGCGAATTGCCGTAATTTTCCTAATTTCCTTCATCTTCATCCTCAGCTTCACCCTCAAAGACCTCAAGCAACTGAGTGATCGCGAACAGAAACTGGATCGATATCAGGAAAATACTGAAAGTCGTACTTCGGAAATTATTACCAACATTAAAACCGTCAAAGCCTTTGCCACCGAACAGAGAGAACTGGAGCGTCAACGACAGCGCCTAGAGCGGGAGTTCAAAGTTGTTGACTACCGCATTCATAGAGGTTACGTCATCCTAGCTACTTCCCAAAGGACGATCATCCAGTTTTGTGTCTTTTTAGTACTTGGTTTGACCCTCAACGCCACCTTACAGGGAAAGATTTCACTAGGACACTTCGTTACTACGTTGACCATCTCCAGCATGGCCTACTCGGAGCTAGAACCTATTAGTAACCTCGCTGAGATATTTGCTCGTCGCTATGCCTCCATGCTCCGGTTCCACGAGTTCATGCACCTACCTGTAGGCGTAGATGGGGTCATTCTGTCTCAAACCAGAAGGCAGACGGCAGAAGGAGGAACTCAGGATTCTCGTGGTTCTGAACTGTCCTATCAATTTACCGGCAAAGTCGAATTTTCCCATCTGAGCTTTGGCTATGACAGCGATCGCCCAGTTTTAGAAAACATTAACCTACTCATCGAACCTTATCAAACTGTAGCGCTGGTGGGGCGTTCGGGGTCGGGTAAGTCTACCTTAGTCAAGCTTCTGTTCCGGTATTTTGAACCCCATCAAGGTCAGATTTTAATGGATGGTCAAGACATTCGCACTTTGGATGTCACTGGCTATCGGCGGCGTCTGGCAATTGTTCACCAGGAAGTAGATATTTTCAACGGGACGTTGCTTGAAAACCTTACCTATGGCAACCCCAAAGCTACGGTTGAACAGGTTCAGGAAGCTTGCCGCATTGCCAGAGTAGACGAAGTCATTGAGCATCTGCCGCAAGGGTACTACACCGTTGTTGGAGAGCGGGGAATGCGCCTGTCTGGGGGACAACGACAGCGCTTGGGAATTGCTAGGGCACTCTTGGTCGATCCAGATATCCTCATCTTTGATGAAGCAACTTCTAGCCTCGACTACGAATCTGAGCGCTCAATTCAGTTAGCAATGCGTAGCATCCTTGGCACCCGCACCACCATTATCATTGCTCACAGACTTAGTACCATCCGGGAAGCAGACAAAATTGTAGTTCTCGATCAAGGTCAAATTGTAGAAGTCGGCAGCCATGCTGAACTACTGCACCGCAAAGGAATTTACCGACGTTTGCACTCCCTACAAGAAACAGGTGAGCTACTCTAAAGTTAAAAGGAAAAAGGCAAAAGTGAAAAATCTTTCTTTTTCCTTTTGCTTTTTAACTTTTGCCTTTTACAGCTTCCCGTGATTGTTTTACCCGTTCAGTCATATATTCTAGTTACTTCCGATCTGGGTCCCCTTTTAGGAAGTGTTTGGCTCGATATCGCGGTGCTGGGATTGATGCTTTTGCTTTCTGCTTTTTTCTCCGGCTCGGAAACGGCGATTACAGCCCTCGACAACCTTAAACTCAGGGCGCTGATTCAAGAGCAAGGAGACCCGCGCCGGATGTTTGCGCTGGTCTTAGAAAATCGGGGTCGGTTTATCACTACCCTTCTAGTCGGTAACAATCTAGTTAATAATTTTTCAGCAATTCTGACCAGTAACTTATTTGCCCTCTGGTTAGGGAATGCAGGATTGGGAATTGCTACTGCTGTTGTTACTTTTCTAGTGCTGATTTTTGGAGAAGTTACCCCTAAATCTCTGGCAATCAACAATGTCATGCCAGTTTTTAAGTTTGCCGTTCGCCCGATTTACTTGCTATCTATCGTTCTCGGCCCGCTTATTTATTTATTTGAGCAAATTACTCAGCGGGTAATTCGCCTGTTTCAGGGGGGTGTTGTTCAAGAGGGAGAGTCTTTAAGAGATCTCCATCTGATGATTGAAATTTTGGGAGGCAAGGGGCATCTAGATTTACACAAACACCAGCTGCTCAACAAAGCCTTGATGCTAGACAGTCTCAGCACCCGCGATCTGGTTAAGCCACGGATTGACATGAGGACAATCTCTCATGAAGCGACCTTGCAGGAGTTTGTGAATCTGTGTCTGGAAACAGGATATTCCCGTATTCCCGTGCAGGAGGAGTCTAAGGATCAAATTGTCGGCGTTGTTCACCTGAAGCGAGCGCTCCAGCAGCTGAGGTTTTTGAAAAAAGAAGGGATTGATAATGGCTTGGTGACAGAGGCGATGGACCCGCCAGTATACGTGCCGGACACGAAACGAGCCGCCAATCTACTGAAGGATATGTTGCAACAACGCCTTCACATTGCCATCGTCGTCGATGAGTATGGGGGCACGGTGGGGTTGATCACGCTGGAAGACATTCTGGAGGAGCTGGTTGGCGAAATTTACGATGAAAGTGACTTTCCTAGTCGAGCGATCGCTACGAGAAATGCCACGCGCTCTGGTGGCTGATTCAGAAGACAGGGATCAATGTATGAGTAAGCGATGTAGATTCCCGCTCTCATCCTGCTACTTGCACTGTCCGTCACTTTTTCCACAGCTATAAAATCAATTTTCAAAAAAACTTTTGCATTTCCCAAACCTTGTGCTACGATTATTAATCGTGGAACAAATGGGTCGATGCCCGAGTGGTTAATGGGGGCGGACTGTAAATCCGCTGGCTATGCCTACGCTGGTTCAAATCCAGCTCGGCCCACCACGCAACAAAAGTTCTAAGCCATAAGTTTTGAGTTATTCTTTAATTAAGGTAACCGACTCAAAATTTAACGTTTATAACTTATAAAACTGCCCGTGTGGCTCAGTGGTAGAGCACACCCTTGGTAAGGGTGAGGTCACGAGTTCAATCCTCGTCACGGGCTTTTTCAGCAAATAACTTAATCAAATGTACAGTGACAAATTGCGTGTCATCGGTGACAAATTGCGTATCGTCGTGACAAATTGCGTGTCGCTGAAGTAGCAGTGACGAATTAAATGTCATCTTACAAATCAATTTACTATTCCGCAATCTTAGTCTATCTCTAAGATTGAACTCGTGACCTCTTTCAATCCACCCTAATAGCTGTAGCTCTTTTCCCAAGAGGCATTTTGCCCTTTCAACCCACCCTTAGCTGGGATGGTCGTTGAAAGTAGACTTCTACGAGAAAGATGCCGAACATTTCCACTTCTTTCAACTCACCCCTAGTTGGGATGGTCGTTGAAACCAGTCGGAACCGGATCGATAAACGCCTGTAATACTTTCAACCCGCCCCTAGTTGGGATGGTCGTTGAAACCTTAAAGCGCACGGCTGCACTGTTTGGGAAGATGGCACAGTCTGGACTTTCAACCCACCCCTAGTTGGGATGGTCGTTGAAACCAAGCCGATCCCCCTGCTGTCTGAGACCCATTTCCTTTCAACCCACCCCTAGTTGGGATGGTCGTTGAAACTTAATCATCTTGAACGCGACTAGCAAGCCGAGGTATCTTTCAACCCACCCCTAGTTGGGATGGTCGTTGAAACCCGGGACAATTTTCCTGAACTGCTAGTAGGCGATCGCTTTCAACCCACCCCTAGTTGGGATGGTCGTTGAAACCTCCATTGGCAGACAGGGCAGGTACGGACTCGACAACTTTCAACCCACCCCTAGTTGGGATGGTCGTTGAAACCCCGGAAACAACTAGAGCAGGATCTAAAATCACGCTTTCAACCCACCCCTAGTTGGGATGGTCGTTGAAACTTATAACGTCGAACACGCTCCAGGCGGGGAGCTGCAACTTTCAACCCACCCCTAGTTGGGATGGTCGTTGAAACCTGACCTCCCATCGAACCGGACGAATCGATGCAGACAATCTTTCAGCCCACCCCTAGTTGGGATGGTCGTTGAAACGCTTCCCACCTAGACCCCTTATCTAGGCTGCCTTTTAGCAGTATTTTTGACGGCTCCCGAAAATTCCTGCTCAATCTCCCTAAAAAATAGAAAATTGTTGGTTGCCGAAATTTCTGAGGTCAATACTAGACAAGGTTTTTGAGCTTTTGACGGCTCTCAGGGGTTTTTGCCCCTGAGAGCCGTCAAAAAAATAATTAGAGTGGATTCCTCCTTGCTCGGAGGTGATTCGGTAGCCATCACTGTAGTATGTCTACACCCCTATTGCTGGGAGCGCACCTTATTCCCGTCTTTCAACGGCAGCATCAGAGTGGACAGCTACCAGGGTCAGAAAGCACAACTGTCTTCCAACAGTCAAACTAACCCATACTGTTCGCAGTTCAGTGGTTCAAATGAACATGACCTGCGGCGCTGTTGATTATTTCTATTCTATTGTCAAGGTGCGGATTGGGAAATAGTTATGGGTTGGAACGAGCGTGATAGGCAGAAATTGCCATGTTCTTTGCTTTCTCTTGCGGACTACCCCGGATAGGTTGTTCTCCTTCCTCAATGACAATGCCGACTTTTGAGCTTTGAGCTTTGATATTGTCCATTAACCTGCCGTAGCTCCACTGATGGATGTTGATGCGATACTGCTTGGCGTATGTTTTCTGAGCTTCGATGTAGCCAGGAATTTTTTGCTCGGCTCTGGCTTGAATTTCACTCTGGACTAGCTCTCGCATATCGCCCAATTTAGGTAAGATAATGCTGCTTGCTTGATAGGTTTGGGCAAGTTTGACAATGGCTTGTGCTAGTAAGCGATCTATATATTCACCCAGTTCCGATTCGCCGAATTGATTGGAAGCCGCTTTTTTTTGAGCTTTGTGGCGTTGATGGGATAAAGAACGTTTTTGGTAACGTTGACGGTTGAGGAGTTTGTGGTCATCGCCTAAAAGTTGTTTGATGCTGCGGTAAGCGAGCGCTTCTCCTGTCGTACCATCAATGACGGCGGCAGTGGCTGGTTTGTCCAGTCCCAAGGCAACGCCGACAAGGATATGAGGTTGACCTGGATAGAGGGGTTGACTAGGGCGGGGGAAGGGGTTGTTGATTCGAGCCAGAGTCGAGTTTTTGCGTTGGACGAAGGCTTGTTGTTTCTCGTTGAGGTCGCCTTTGTCTTTCATTTTGGTGAGAGTGTTGGCGATGTCGGCAGCTTTCTCTTGGCGTACCTGTTCTGTCCCTTCAGCCGTCCAGAAACGTGTGTCTACGGAGCAGTAGAGAGTCAGGCAATGAATGTTCCAAGGGTCGCCTTTGCCTGTACCTTCCTGCCAAGCAAGGCGTCCTGAACGGAGGGTAAATAGGCTACTGGAATGCTGGTCAATGCTAGCTCGTTTAATTTCCTGGTCTTCGTAAAAGCGTTGAAACCACTTGAGTTGGCGCTGGTCGCAATAGATTTGGAAGGTGTGTTCACCTAAGCCATTGAAGCGGACTTCTAGGCGACCATTAGAGTTTTTGCTCCAGGTTAAGTCTTCGTTGCTTTCATAAGCGACTGGGAAGGGAACAGACTTAGAATTAGTGAGCAATCTATCTTGCCAGGATTTAGCTTCTGCTTGGTCTTGAGGAGCCGTTGTAGAGGCGATCGCGAGTGTTTCCAACCACTTCTGTCCCGTTAAATCTCGACCTTTAGGAATGCGACTGGCTATTTGTTCGGTTAGCCGTGAAATCTTGACTTCGGTTTTGCGGCGGCGTTGGGCAAATTTCTCTGGGTCTTCTTCTTTATCGGAGATTTTGCAGCCGTTTTTGAGTAAGTAGCAGATGGCGCTTTTGGTGGGGATGTCTTCTGTATTGTCGTAAGCCTTGAACAGAGTTTTGGAGACACTACGGTTGGAATTTGAGGCTTGGGGTTTTTTGCGCTGTTTACTTTTGGTCTTCGTGGATTGAGTCGATTCGTTTGGAGAGGCCAAGGGTGTGAGAATCTCGACAGCTTTGGCGCGAATGACTTCTAGAGTGCAGTTGCTCATCTGAACTAACTCCTGATCGCTTCTGAGCATTTCTAGCCAGCGTGTCTGTCCCTCTAACTTGCGCTGCAACCGTTGTTGAATCTTGAGCCAGGATTTGTAGATGTATTCGACTAATGCGATCGCACTCGTATAAAACCGTCCAGGTTGACCGCTGAAGCGAGGGTCAGATTTGAGGGGGTCGCACAGTTGTTTGACGATACCAGCTTTGAGTCTTGCTTGTTGTCGCCAGGTGTCAAAGTCTGGATGCTGGCTTATTTGTGCCAGGAGTTCGTTTATCAAAGGCGTGTTGCGTTCTGCCATCAACGTCCAGAGTTGGTGGCGAGTAGGTTCAGAAGCAACGAGGCGACATTGAATCGTAATTGTACTCATGAAAATACATTATCATAGAAGCACATAGTGAGCTTATAAGAAAAATACGTCTCCTGACCTCGTTTAGTATCATGAGAGGTTATGGATGAAAATTTCTACACCAGCACTGAGGCATCACAGATTACTGGATGCAGTCGGAGGCAATTGCAGTATTGGCGGGACAAGAGTGTCGTTGTGCCAACGGTTAATCCGAGTGGCAAGGGTCGGAACGTTTATTATTCTGATTCTGACCTGCTGGCATTAACGGTGATGGAGTATTTGCTATCGATTGGGTTGAGTTTTGAGCTGTGCCAGCACGTTCTGGGAATCCTTAAAGCTAGGGAGTCATGGATGTTTGATGAGTCTGTGGCGAAACGAGAGATGAAACGCTTGATGTTGGTGCCAGATTCCCAGGAGCAACTGCGTGAGTTGGTGGATTTTGACAGGGGTTTGGCAATGGAGACAATTGATCGGGGGTCGCCTGTTGTACCGTTTTGGAGCGATCGCATTCATCAACGCTTGCGAGAAAACCTCAGAAGCTTTGAGCGGTAGATGAGTTGGTGGGACGATTTGCCAGAACGTGGTACAGAAATGTCGTGTCGATTAGTGGTACCGCATCCCTTGAGGAGAGTATGCAGAGGTGATCGCTAAAACTTGTGAAGTTTGGCTTGAAAGAGGCGACCACGCTTAAGATACAGAAATTCAAAAACTCGCACAACGACGTGAACCAAAGGGAGAAGTTGTTTCTTCATTGCTAAGTCTGACGAACCTGCTCAATCTCCCCCAACATCAACTCTTCTCATTCATGATCGGCTGATGACAGAATAGGGCGGTCTTCGGTCTTGAGGGATACGATGATCTTGAATAAAAATGGTTTCTATGTTCCAGGAGATTCAGCCGTTTACTAGATGGCGGTGTAATTTAGCTCAACTTTTAACTACCTTGACTGAAGTTCTCATAGAAGATTAGATGTTCGAGCAAACCTTCAAAAATATTGATGACGTTCTCTGGAAGGAGGCGGGCTGCACCACAGAGCTAGATTATACGGAGCAAACGTCTTGGCTGCTGTTTCTCAAGTATCTGGATGACCTGGAACATGAAAAGGCACTGGAAGCAGAGCTACTGGGCAAGTCTTACACCTTTATTCTGGATGAGGAGCATCGCTGGTCAGCTTGGGCAGCACCGAAAAAGGCAGATGGCACGCTGGATCATGACAATGCTCTGATCGGCGCTGACCTGATTGACTACGTGAACCACAAGCTATTCCCGTACCTTCAGGGGTTTAAGCTACGAGCCAGTAGTCCGAATACGATTGAATACAAGATCGGTGAGATTTTTAGCGAACTCAAGAACAGGTTCCAGAGCGGCTATAGCCTGCGGGATGCGCTGGAATATATAGACGAGCTGCGGTTTCGCTCTCAGCAGGAGAAGCACGAACTCTCGCACCTCTATGAAGCCAAGATCAGGAATATGGGCAACGCGGGGCGCAATGGTGGTGAGTATTACACGCCACGTCCGCTGATTCGCGCCATGATTCAGGTGGTGAAGCCAAAGATCGGCGATCGCATTTATGATGGGGCTTGTGGTTCGGCTGGGTTTTTGTGTGAGAGTTACGACTATTTACGTCGGGGTAAGCTGACAACAAAAGAGCTTGAGATACTTCAAAAACATACGTTTACGGGTAAAGAAAAGAAAAGTTTGGCGTATGTGATTGCGATCATGAATATGATTTTGCATGGCATTGATGCCCCGAATATTATTCACACCAACACGCTGACGGAAAACCTCAGTGATATTCAAGACAAGAATCGTTTTGATATCATCTTGGCTAATCCGCCATTTGGGGGGAAGGAACGAAAGGAAATCCAGCAGAATTTCCCGATTAAGACTGGAGAAACGGCGTTTCTGTTTTTACAGCATTTCATCAAAATGCTGAAGATGGGCGGTAGGGCGGCAGTAGTAATCAAAAATACGTTCCTGTCAAACTCGGATAACGCTTCGCGAGCTTTGCGTCAAGAGCTTTTGAGTAGTTGCAATCTACACACGATTTTGGATTGTCCTGGGGGGACATTTATCGGGACGGGAGTCAAAACGGTGGTGCTGTTTTTTGAGAAAGGGCAATTTTTCGACTTTGTTCAGGGAATGCCTTTATTTTCTCAGGGAAAACCTTTAAATGAGGGAATGGCAACTCAGAAAATTTGGTATTACCAACTCGATCCAGGGCGGAATATGGGTAAAACCAATTCCCTGAATGATGAGGATTTGCGCGAGTTTGTGGAATTGCAGGCTAGGTTTGCAGAGTCGGAAAACTCTTGGCTGGTGGATATTGCTGATATAGATCGCGTGACGTTCGATTTATCGGTGAAGAATCCGAATAAGGCTGAGGAATCGGCGTTACGAGAACCGCAGGAAATTTTGGATGAAATTGCAGCTTTGGATGCGGAGAGTGCAGAGATTTTGGCGGTAATTGGAGGGATTCTATGATGCAAGGCTGGAAGCTAAAAACGCTTGGAGAGATTGCGGAGGTTCATAGTGGCGGTACACCACTTAAATCACGCAATGAGTATTGGTTTGGTGATATTCCCTGGTATTCATCAGGTGAACTGAATGACACTTTCACTAAGGCATCTAAAGAACTCATAACACCAAAAGGGCTTGAAAAGTCTAATGCAAAACTTTTTCCAAAGGGTTCATTGCTAATTGGAATGTACGACACTGCTGCTCTTAAAATGTCTATTTTAGATAGAGATGCAGCATTTAATCAGGCAATATCTGGAGTAAAACCAAATGAAAATATTGACTTAAAGTTTATTTTATTTGCGATTAATTCTAGAAGGTTTGAGATACTTAATCAAAGACGTGGAGTACGACAGAAAAATCTAAGTCTAGCCAAAATAAAAAATATTGCCTTACCAATTCCATCGCTTCCCGAACAAAAGCGGATTGTGGCAATTCTGGATGAGGCGTTTGAGGGGATTGATAGAACGATCGCCAACACCGAAAAAAACCTCGCCAACTCCCGCGAACTGTTTGAAAGTTATCTAAACGGCATCTTTACCCAGAAATGTGATGGGTGGGTAGAGAAGAAGTTAGGTGACACTGAACTTATACAAATTATTAGACCTCTTGCAAAAGTCGTCGCTGGGGTAATATGAGGTCTGAAATTATGCGCTCGCTCACCTGTCTTCTACGCTCACCCCGGGTAATTCATAAGTAAAACTAATGAAATAC
>NZ_JACJPB010000011.1:0-10336 GCF_014695825.1 Coleofasciculus sp. FACHB-542
TTTGGCTCCCCCCTTATTCACCCGAACTCAACTTAATTGAAATCTTATGGAAGTTTATGAAATATGAATGGATAGAGATAGAGGCTTATCGGGACTGGAAAAGTTTAGTAAAGGATGTCAAAAATGTGCTAAAAAAAGTCGGAACCGAATATGTAATTAATTTTGCTTAAGCACTTACCTCCCCGGTAGATTACTTATAATTAGAGATTGCCTGCTAGCATTTAAAGACTTTGTAACTGATGCCAACTCTGATTTTGACTCCACGCTACACTGACGATTCTCAGGCTTTATGGCGTGCAGCTAATCGTCTGGGTTGGCGAGTCGAGCGACTAATGAACTGGCGGCTACCTGATGAATTAAAACTTGTACCCGAACCAGTCTTGTATGTGGAAGCATTGATGACAGAGATGATAGCGGAGCAACTTGGACTTCGCTTACTTGACGCACCAGATGATTGGTTATCCAATTTACCTGAAGAATATCGGAAGCGTTGGGTTTATCTCAGTACCCTCGGTGAAGCACGGAGCATAGAAAAAGCAGCTTTTATCAAACCGCCAAACGACAAAAGTTTCCCTGCCCGCTTTTATCAAGGTAAGGAATTGCCAAGCGATTATCCCGATGAGATGCCAGTGCTAATAGCGGAAATTGTGGAGTGGAAAAAGGAGTTTCGTTGTTTTATTTTGAATCGCTCTCTGAAAACATTCTCAGTCTATCTCCGCGATGGAGAGTTACAGCGAGAGAATGATTTTGTACATACTGAAGAGGAAGAGTGCGAGGTTCGGGAGTTCATCGAAACTCTACTATCAGATGAACAGGTAGAGATTATTCAGGCAACAGTAATTGACGTAGGTATGATTCAAGGAAGAGGATGGGCAGTTGTTGAACAAAATGCAGCCTGGGGAGCAGGTTTGTATGGTTGCGATCCCATTGAGGTTTTAGAAGTGCTGCGGTATGCTGTTGTTGCCGCATAACATATGGTCAAGCTGCGCGTCTCACGATATTTGTAAAATGAGCAGTCAGGAAATCAACTAATAAGTTAGGTACCGGAGCGAAGGAAGTTTCACTTTGAAAACCGAATGCTCTAAAGACGTTCATCGGTTCCAGTTTCCCTTCCCCATAAGCGTGTTAAACCTCTTCGTGCAGTTGAATAAATAGTTATACCGTTAAGCTATTGGTGAGGATAATACTTGAGAATCCTATACCAGAACACAGCATCAGGCTATTCCCTTATTTATGGATAGCATCGCCACTCTCCTTTTAGTGCAATCAAGTCACCTCGTAGACTAGATTGAGTTATAAAACCAGCAATCCCAGGCTTTTGAATGTCTAACAAACGCTTAGACTGGGTAGACGTGGGATATCTGACGCTCTTTGAGTTGTGAGAAGAAACAACAGTTTCTCAACAAACACGCGATCGCGCCCACATGATTCAATCTTTATGATGACTGTTTTTTGACACCTCAGCGGCGTTACCGTTTGGACACTTCATTTCGGAAAAGGGGCGGACAGGTTAATTGTTCCATTTTGCTCAGGAAAGCATTCCTTTTTGAGCAACGCCTATAATCAATCATGAGTAAAAAAATGATGTTGCAACCTTTTGTAAGTTTTCTAAAACTGAGTCTTGTCTGCTTAGTTAGCTCCGCTGTCTTAGAGCCAGCGCAATCCTACGCCCAGTCAGCAGGTTCACTGTCAACCCCTGATGCTACTTTTAAAGGTGTTTTGCAGCAATCAGATGCAGTTCCTTCACAAACAAATGCACCGCTGAAAGCTCAGGTCAATCCCGAACCAGAATCTCGTCCCCGACGCAGCTATATCGGTCTTGGAGGTGCCATCGGTCTAGCGGGTGATACCACTGCCCTAGGAACGGGAGGTCTAGCGATTCTGACCAAGGTCGGATTTACGGACAACCTATCTTTGCACGATGCCACAGTCATATTTGGCGATCGCACTGCAACTTCGATGATTGCCCTGACTGGTGAGTTTCCCATTCGCGGTGCATCTGGACAAACTATTATCTCCCCTTTCCTGGGTGGAGGAGTCATGCTCAGGATTGCCGATGGTCTGAATATCAGTCCACTTATTTCTGGCGGCGTTGATGTTCCGTTATCAAGAGACTTAACGGGCACGGTACGGGCAAATGCAGGCTTCCCCGCTAATCGCAATGCTGATGTCGGACTTTTAATTGGAGTTGGTTATAATTTTTGAGTAACTGGCGTTAATTAGAATGAATTGATTAATTGGTGTTGAATAATTTTAGAATAAAAGATAGTTGTTTCTATTAACAAATCTTCGTCATTTTAAAAGGTACAGACAGTAACCATTACCTATTGAAATGACATCTTTTTAAAGCTAAAATAATAAGTCGCTGTATGGGACGATCTGAAAAGGATGATTATCTAAATCCAAGTTGGGATTCTACAAGCTTTCAAGCTTTTTAGTCCGAGTGACAAGAAGTTTGTCGAGCGCAACAAATAATTTTTTATCCAACATCAACCGACCGCGCAAATGTCACAATCCGCTCTACTTCCGCCTCCTATGTATCCGGGACTGAAATTAACGGCGCTTGCTCCCATGCAGGATGTGACGGATCTGCTGTTCATGAGCGCGATCGCTAACTATGGCAGTCCTGATTATTTCTTTACTGAGTATTTTCGCGTCCACACGAGTTCGGGTTTAGATAAAAACATCCTCAGATCAATTACAGAGAACTCCACCGGACGCCCCGTCTTTGCTCAGCTCATTGGTGAGAGCGTTTCCGATCTTGTACGCATTGCGAAAGAACTAAGTCGCTATCCAGTCGCGGGTATCGACCTGAATATGGGATGTCCCGCGCCAAGAATTTATCGCAAAAACGTGGGTGGAGGACTGTTACGCGATCCTGAAAAGATTAGCCAGATCCTTGGCGAGTTGAGGGGGGCAGTCGATGGGCTTTTGACCGTCAAAATGCGAATTGGCTTTGAAGATACCGCTAATTTCGATCGTATCCTCGACTTAATTAACCTGCACAACATCGATTTGCTCAGCTTGCACGGTCGTACTGTTAAGGAGATGTATTATGGCAACGTGCATTACGATCTGATTGCCCATGCCGTACAACGGGTGAATTGCCCAGTTTTAGCCAACGGAAACGTGACATCTGCCGCAACAGCAGCAGCGGTTCTAGACACGACAGGCGCAGCAGGGGTGATGATCGGTCGCGCTGCAATCCGAAATCCTTGGATTTTTAAGCAAATTCGCCAATACCTGGGCGGTCAACCTGTTTCTATCGTAACGCTGGGTGAAGTTCGCGGTTACATTGAGCTACTGCGCCGAACGATGACAGCATGGACGGTACCGGAGAAAGCGCGGGTTAGTTATATGAAAATGTATCTAAATTACATCGGTCAGAGTGTGGATGCCGCCGGATCTTTTTTAAAAGATATGCGCCTATCCCAGACTGAAGCGGAACTATTTGGAGTATGCGATCGCTATTTATTAAGCAACCCCGACCAAGAATTTGCTTCGGAGCCATATCCTAGACTTCTGGCTCGTCCTAGCTGCGAGACTGCCCGCGAATTGATAGCAAAATAAAAATGGAGAATTCAGCGCGATCGCCATCCTAAATCATTTGTGAAGGCGAGAACCCCGACTTTTTAGAAAAGTCGGGGTTCTGAAAGGTAGGCATCTCACAACTAAAATAGGATTGCTATCGTTGTTGCGTGTTTGTTTCGCTTACCGAGCAGCGGTACAACCAGTAAGGACTGAGGCAGGAACGGGTACATTAGAATTTTCCAAACCTCGTAATTGCTGTCGATAGGCTACTAACTGACTTTGGGTGTTTGGATCGCGGACAACTTTTCTCATTCGATCGATTACTTTGATCGCTTGCGTCCAATTTTGAGTGCAGACTGCCTTTTGTAAAGAGGCGTTGAGGTTTTCCTTGGGGACGTTCCGGGCTGCCGATGGATTTTTAGTAAGTTTGAAAGAAGTCAAAAAACCATCAATACTTTTAACTAAGTCTTCTTCTTTATCCGTTACTACGAAGACCTGGTAAAATCGTCTCCGGTCTACCAAATAAAATCTACTTTTAACGATTACTCCTTGAGAGAGTTGCAGTTTAAATTCTCTTCCGGGGTAACTTCCTAAATTAATATTTCGTTGGCTTAAAAGCTTCCCTTTTGAACTATTTGCAAATCCAGTAATTGCCCCAGCCAAGAAACTGTTAACATCACTAGGAGTCTTGATCAGATTAGCCGGGAGGTCGGAATAACCAACGACATAACCGGCTTGATTTGGTCGGAAACTCTGGAAGAGTTGGACTTTAATTGGCCCACCTTTAGTCTGAATCGTTTCCTGACTTTGGTTCGGTGCACCGGGCATCAACACGGTGAAGCCGCCTGCGCGTGAAGCGAAGGGCTTCCATACCGACTGAGCGAGTAGAATCGGTTGCTCAGCTTGCACTGCATTAATGATAGGAGCGCCACCCGCTAGGAAGGTGGTTAGGAAAAGAGAATAAAGAAGTGGATTTTTCATTTCAGGTAGAGTCCAATCAAGCGATCGCAATGAGATATCGAGCGAAAATGGATCTGTAGCTTCTTCTAATCTAGCCTTGAGCCATCCTCAATTATCCCAAACCAATGCGGCTGCTGGGGGTCACACATCCTCTGCACGCACCAATCTGCAAGAAACTCACTTCAATCGCGCTCGCGCCAGTCTGCGGCAAGCGCTGTCTTGGTATTCCCACACTCGCAGCCAACGGCACCCTTCAAAATTAGAAGCAACCGCAGCGCTGCAAACCGAACTGGATTTTTTGAAGTCTACGCTGGATAAGTTAGACCAAGGTGTGATTCGGATAGCCGCTTTTGGTTTGGTCAGTCGCGGCAAATCAGCAGTGTTAAATGCCTTAGTGGGGCAGAAAATTCTGCAAACTGGGCCGCTGAATGGGGTGACTCAGTGGCCCCGTTCGGTGCGCTGGACGCCTAACGCGGCGGGTAAGGTGCAGGTGGAATTGATTGATACGCCTGGATTGGATGAAATTCAGGGGCAAGCGCGAGCAGAAATGGCGCGGGAAGTAGCGCGTCAATCTGACCTGATTTTGTTTGTGGTGGCGGGTGATATCACGCGAACGGAGTATCAAGCGCTGTGCGAATTGCGATTGAGCCAGAAGCCTTTGATTTTAGTATTTAACAAAATTGACCTATATCCGGAGCAAGACCGACAAGCAATTTATCAACAGTTGCAAATTCTGGGTGCTGGCAGTCGGGAGACGCGATCGCTTCCGTCTTTACAAGAGGATGAAATTGTCATGGTGGCGGCGGAACCTGCACCGCTGGAGGTGCGAGTAGAGTGGCCCGATGGTCGCGTCACGCAGGAATGGGAGACGCCGCCGCCGCAGGTTGATGAGTTGAAGCAGAAGATTTTGGGGATTCTGAATCGAGAAGGGCGATCGCTTTTAGCGCTCAATGCCTTAGTTCAGGCGCGAGAAGCTGAAGAAAGCATTGCTCAGAAAGTGGTGGCGGCTCGTGAAACTGAAGCGGAGCAGCTAATTTGGAGCTATGTGAGATACAAAGCGATCGCAGTTGCGCTCAATCCGGTTGCTGTTTTGGATGTCTTGGCAGGAACGGTGGCGGATTTGGCGCTGATTCGCTCCTTGTCGCGGCTGTATGGGTTGCCGATGACGGGTTATGAAGTTGGAAAGCTGTGGAAAACCATTGTGTTTAGTTCGGGCGGCTTGCTGCTGGGTGAATTCGGCAGTAGTTTAGTTTTCGGGTTGGGCAAGAGTGCGGCAGCGATTGGGGCTGGGGAGAGTCCAACCAATATTACGGCTTATGGCGGTGCAGCGATCGCCCAAGCTGGTATCGCCGGATATGGAGCTTATGCAGTCGGTCGGGCGGCGCAGGTGTATCTAGAACAAGGCTGCACCTGGGGACAGTTGGGAGCGAATACCGTCATTCAAGAGATTCTCAATCAGGTAGAACCGAATACAATTCTTTATCGCTTGCGGCAGGAATTGTTGCAATTCGGCGGGACATCTCAAAGCAATCAAAGCAAATAGATGAACGCAAAACCTAACCCCCAACCCCTTCCCTCACAGGGAAGGGGTGCAAGAGAAGTTCTCAGTTTGATTCGACTGTTAAATTCAGATCAAGATTGTACTTGGGAAGAATCAGCAGCACGATCGGCAGCGCCTAATTCTGATTCTGCACGGCTTCGCATGGACTCTTGTAAGTGTTCGTCGTGGTGACGGTGCTGCGACATCAATTCCCGCGCCTGTTCTTGGGTATGGGCGTCAGCAGGGTGGTTTTGATGTACCTCAGCCTCTGCACGGCTTCGCATCGACTCGTGTAAGTGTTCGTCGTGGTGACGGTGCTGTGCCATCAATTCCCGTGCTTGGTCTTGGGTACTCATGCTTTGACCCTCTACTTTTAAGGCTTGCTTCTGTCTCAATTTGACCTGAATAGAGCCAAACGGTATCAAAACTGACAGAAAAATTTACGATTTAAGATTATCTCGAAAGTGAGATGCAGCGGATTCGGTAATCTGTCTAATGGCTTGCAAACTCGGCGCTGGTGTGGCGCTATCCATATCCAACCACAACAGATACTCGATATTACCAGCAGGGCCAGTTATGGGCGACCAACTTAAGGCGCGATATTGCCATCCCAACACTTGCGCGGCTTGTAACACTTGGAAAATAGCATCTGCCTGATCGTCAGGATCTCGCACCACACCTTTTTTACCAACACGCGATCGCCCAACTTCAAACTGCGGCTTTACTAGCAATACCGCTTCTCTAGGAGGCTGTGTCAATTTCCACAAAGCATCGAGAATTTTGGTTAGGGAAATAAACGAAACATCTACAACTGTTAAATCTGCTGGCGGTTCATCACCGTACAATTCCTCTGGGGTGAGATAGCGCAGATTAGTCCGTTCTTTCAACACTACCCGCGTATCATTGCGTAATTTCCAGTCAGCTTGTCCGTAACCAACATCAACGCCATAAACTTTTTTTGCCCCAGCTTGCAGCAAACAATCGGTGAATCCGCCAGTAGAAATTCCGCCATCTAAGCAAATTCGATCTTGTACGGAAATGCCAAATTCTTCAAGTGCTTTGGAGAGTTTTTCACCGCCTCTGGAAACAAAACGCGATCGCTCTTTAATTTTAATTTGCGCCTCGGTTTCTACCTCAGTTCCCGGCTTATCAATGACCTGCTGATTGACCATTACTTCCCCAGCCCGAATTAGCCGTTGTGCTAACTGCCGGGAGGTGCATAAATCAAGTTCTACTAATAAGGTGTCAAGTCGTTGTTTCGCCATTAATTATATATATTAGGGATTGCTTGCGTGCAAGTTAATAGAGCAAAGCGATCGCAATCGAAAAGGAACTCCGCTGGTTAGTTATTACACACTATTTAAAGGATAGCTACTTAATCGCTTACCTCCCAGGTTCTTCGCCCCTTCCTCCCACGTTCGCTGCTTCGATCGAGTCGAAGCCACGGATACTTATCCTCTCGTAAACAGTATGTATGCTCTAAAAGTTAGGGCACGCAAGCATTACCTAGACAATTAATGCATCCAAAAAACCACGCTTTCCAAGTCGTGCGATCGCAGATGCAACTTGCAGTCTTGGACAAGCAAGAGTTTCAGCAGTAGCGCTGACATCTAGAGAACCAAGACGCTGTACCGTATCTAATACTTTACCGTCAAATTCCAAGTTACGGAATTCGCTAGTTAGCATAGCTACCATCTGACTGATAACATCTTTAGCTTCGCGGACAGAGGCACATTGTCCACTCGTGCCAGTTGCGATCGCGGTAAACGACTGCAACGTAGCGCGATCGCTTCCCATGCACAGCGCATGAACCGTTACTCGCTGATTTTCCGCCGCCGCCGTTACCGACTGCACCGTTAAACCATTAGGATATCGCGCCGGATCGGTATGCGTGAAGCCCTCAGCGTCACGATCTGCGTGGAAACCGTGTGGCGGTGCATCACCCACCAACAGAATAAAGCGACAACTGTTGCGTCTCCACTTCATCTGGTTAGCCGCATCCTGAACACCATCATAAACAGCTTCCGGATGATCTCCACCCCCATTCGCTTCTAGTTGGTTGATGTTCTTCTGCATCTCCTGCAACTTTGCAGTCAGCGGATAGATACGAGTTACAAAAGTCGTGTCTTGTGGAGGGTGATCGCGGTATTCTACTAAACCGACTTGCAAATCGATATCACTGTCAGCTGACAACAGACGAATTGTATCCAACAATTGCTGTTTTGCTTCTTGGATGAAACCACCCATACTGCCAGTTGTATCAATTACAAAGCACAAGTCAACATGATTGAGAGCTTTTGTCATAATTAGTCTTACCTTTCTTAATTGAAGAATATCTGGCGAATGGAATTCGCGGCTAGACATACGAAGAATACCTGGCGAATAGAATTCGCGGCTAGACAAACCAAGTCCGCCTGCGCGGACTAAATGCGATAATCGTGGTTGAAAAATTTGCATATTTAGGTTGAGAAGAGATGAGGTCGAATTTCACGCAGTTGTATCTCCATTGTGTTTGGGCAACGTGGGATAGATTGCCTCTTATTACACCTGATATTCAGAAGGTAATTTATGCAGCCATAATTAGGCAGTGCGAACAACTCGGATGCACAGCGATCGCTGTTGGCGGTATTGAAAATCATGTCCATCTTTTGACAAGTTTCCCATCTACTCTGGCTGTATCTGATTTAGTTAAGCAAGTTAAAGGTAGTTCTTCTCATCTAATTACTCACGAAATTAAACCTAGTGAATTTTTTAAATGGCAAGGCAGCTATGGGGCTTTTACTGTCAGCCATGATGCTATCGATAAAGTGGCTGATTACATCCGAAACCAGGCGATTCACCACCGACAGAAATCAACTATTTCTTCTTGGGAATTGATTCCTAAATAATTTATTTTAGGTTGGGCGGTTGAAAACGCAGCTACACAGGCTAAACCCGCCTCCGCCGGTTTCAATATCCTCAATTTTCTGATAGTCCGCGAAGGCAGACTTCGTTTGTGTAGCCGCGAATTACATTCGCCAGGGCTTTCTGGTGAGATAGTTATCAAATAGGTAAGAAAAGTTATTGGTTAGGCGGAACGAATAAATCGTGCTTGAGAATACGGGAATAGATTTGCCTAATGATGTCTTCTATCTCCTGGCTCTTGCGATCTAAGTCGGCATCAGATGCTCCCTCATGTAAAATCTTGCTACAAATGTTATAAGCTTCGTCAATCATAGAAACAGCATCTGGATTTTCAGGAAGATGCTCCTTCACAAGGCGTTTGATGGCTTGAGAAATCGATTCGCGCTCTAGCTCCCGAATCCGACCTTGGACTGACGCTCTAATATTGTCAGGAATAGAGGCTGTGTTGCTTAACTGTTCGACGAAACTGCCAATTAAATCCTGAAGTTCTGGGTTGGGGTAACGATTGCGTTTAGCTAGCGGTTCGAGAGAAGAGACAAGTCCAACAAATCGGGAACGCTCTGTCGTTTCCAACCTTGCTGATGCAAACAACTCCATAGATACCAAGAGTTGTCGGTCAACCTCAAGGTCAGCCGAAAATATTTCGTTAATACGCTCCACCATACTACTGCTGCTCATGACTACTCTGAAACTTACACTCATCATGAACCCCGATCCGCCTCTGCCCTGTTGGGTTCGATCAAAGACCATACAAGGCAATGGAGTGTGATAATCCAGCAGGAGTGGATGCTTCCTTGAAATCGCTGCCCAGAGAAGAGCTAGTGAGAGCTTTAAACCCTTCTGTTCAGCTTCACCCGCAGTTGCAAATCCCTCTACGTAGACATCCAGCTTTTTGGCAGTTTTTCTCCTCCCCCTAAACTGGCTTTCGTCCTTTTCCTCCTTTAACGGCACTATGCGGACAATGGACTCCTTATCGTTAAGCAGCAGGGAAGCCTCTCCATCGAAGCCAGACTCATCTGTTTCACCCAAGACAATTCCAACCTTTGCTCCGTAGGGACGACGGTTTGGACTATCAGAAATTATTTTTCTGGGGTCAGGCTTGCTTCTGCTCATTGAATGACAGTAATTAAAATATGAAGTTGTTGCCTAGCCATTGATCTAGACAACAACCTATAGCCTAGCAAACGAGTTTGTTATTGTTAGACCGCACCTTACGACAACTGAGGTACCTCTATCTCACATCCCTTACTGGCAGGGTTGTCTCCAGAATCTCCATCAACAACTCTAACGGTGCTTAAACGAAAAACAAGACTCTAAAAAGGTATAATACAGACATGGCAACCATTTCACGTTATGGTGTGATAAATGAAAGAGACAACTCCCGCCGCCATGCCCCCTTGC
>NZ_JACJPB010000012.1:0-154502 GCF_014695825.1 Coleofasciculus sp. FACHB-542
CTAGCGTTGTGGAACCACACCGACTCCATCCCGAACTCGGAGGTGAAACGCAACTGCGGCGAAGATACTCGGTGGGTGACTGCCTGGGAAAATAGCTCAGTGCCAGGTTGATTATCAAAAAGCTCTCTTGCCGAATAATGATGCAAGAGAGCTTTTTTGCTTTTTGTATTGGGGGATAAATACTTTTGCTTAATTTCTTGAATAACCTTTAACCTAGAATTGTTGAACGAGAGATTGAGCTGTGGATGCCATATTAGAGCGATCGCATGAATTAAAACAAGCTTTAATTGAGTTTGTCTTGGAGGCGGAAGGAGAGCTGGCGCAATCGCTAGAAGCTTATGCCGCTGCTCAGCCACACCGAGAGCGTCAGGATATTGCACAAAGAGACCTAATTATTGATACCTTCTTGACTGAAGGAAAAGTAGGGGATGGGGATAAAGACGTTTTGGATTTGTTTCTGGAGAGCCAGCCAGAATTGTCCGAAAACGATCGCAACTTAGTCGGTAGCTGGCGGTGTAGCTTCATTGGCTTGTTTGCTACGCTCCAAGTCTTACCAGATGGCTTTGAGTTGATGAACTGGCTGACTGCTAAGCGCTACATCGTCAAGCCAAACACGCTTCTAACGTGGCAGGAGATGAGCCGGTTTAAAGAGGGAGAAATTTTACTCACTCGCATTGCACCTGTAACCGAGAGCGTCTGGATGTTTTCTGGCCCTTGTATCCCAATGGGGAGATTAGGAAAACCCAAGCTGGCGGTGGCAATCGGAAATTTTAAGGAAAATTACAACAAGTCGCTTTATAGCGATGCCCCAGAACTTCTAGAACTGGCGTGGCAATCAGTAGAACAATATCACCAAGATTTTCTGGGCTTTTTTGGTAGCGACGAAGTCGTAATGCCTGGGTACCAGATGAATAAGAAGATAGAAGAATTTCAGGAATTACTAACTAAGAAACGCTTAGCAGCGGCAGGCATTGATGAAAATAAATCGCTCTCGGAAATAGCCGCAGAAGCTGGGGTTACAGAAGAGGAAATGAAAGCAGCCGCAGAAGAATCAGGTGCCGATTCAAAAGCGATCGCTCAGATGTTTGACAGCAAAAACCCAACTAAGATGGTGACACCTAAAGTTGAGTTGCCTGCAAATCTCAAGAAAGCCGAACAGCTAACAGCCCTCACCCATCCTCGTTGGGGTCAAATATTTCTGCCTACATACAGCCGGTTCAAGGCAATGCTAGAAGCAGAAGACTGGCAGAACAACATTGAAAACACTGAGAAGCTGGTTCGTCAGTATCTAGAAGACTCGACGATTAATGCCTTCATTTGGCATCGCTTAGCCGAAACTTATCCAGCCCAAATGGAAAAGCTGTTGAAAACAGTGTTACAGCGTCCAGAATTGAAAATTGACCGCGATTTAGACGCTTTACTCCAAGAATATAACAAGGCGTTAGAGCCTGATTTACCGGAGATTGCCAGTGTGCCAGTGCATTTACATGATTTATTTCAGGAAGCGCTGGCAGATGTTAATAAATCAAAATCTAAGGGCAAGAGTAAAAAGAAGATAGGAATAGGCTTTCAAAAGTAGCGATTGGGGCTGAAGTGGTTACTGTAGCACTTCTCAGTTGGATGGAATGTATTGGGGTTCTAAGGTTTGGTAGGGGCTTTTTGATTGCCATGCCCCTACAGATGTATCGCAACCCAATCGAGAACTGCTATAACTCCAGTGCTATCTTCAGTGTCAGCAATTGGTAGAATCACTATTTGCAACTTCATCCCAGTCCCTCTTCATGCCAGCCGCAGTTGTCACGCTAAAAAACACTGAAAATCAGGATCGTTTAATCATTCAGAATCCCGCAGCAGGGCTATTCTTGCAGGGACGTATTCGGGTACCAGGGGATAAATCTATCTCCCACCGGGCTTTGATGTTGGGAGCGATCGCCCAAGGAGAAACCACCATTCAGGGACTCCTCTTGGGAGAAGATCCCCGCAGCACTGCTAGCTGTTTTCGGGCGATGGGTGCCAAAATTTCGGAACTGAATACGGAAATGGTGCGAATTCAGGGCATCGGACTCGGCTACCTACAAGAACCAACCTCAGTCTTGGACGCCGGTAACTCAGGTACTACCTTGCGGCTGATGCTGGGGCTTCTCGCCTCTCATCCGGGACGTTTTTTTGCTGTGACGGGGGATAGCTCGCTGCGCTCGCGCCCAATGTCTCGCGTTGTTAAACCGTTACAAGAGATGGGCGCTCAAATTTGGGGACGTCAGAACGACTCTTTAGCGCCTCTAGCAATTCAAGGACAACAACTGCGACCGATTCACTATCACTCTCCGATTGCTTCAGCACAAGTCAAATCTTGTATCCTCCTAGCTGGATTGATGGTGGAAGGACAAACTACCGTTACCGAACCCGCCCTCTCCCGCGACCATAGCGAACGGATGCTCAAAGCTTTCGGGGCAGAACTCAGCATCGATCCAGAAACCAATAGCGTCACCATTACTGGCTCAGCCAAGCTGCAAGGGCAGCCGGTGGTTGTGCCTGGGGATATCAGCTCAGCTGCCTTTTGGCTGGTTGCTGGGGCGATTGTACCGGGTTCGGAGTTGTGCGTGGAAAATGTAGGGGTCAATCCCACCCGCACCGGCATTCTGGAAGCTCTGGAGAGGATGGGCGCTGACATTCAGATGGAAAATCAGCGGATTGTCGCGGGTGAGCCAGTAGCAGATTTGCGGGTACGTTCCAGTGCCCTTAAAGCATGTGAAATTGCTGGCAATCTAATTCCTCGCCTGATAGATGAGATTCCGATTTTGGCTGTAGCGGCAGTGTTTGCCCAAGGAACTACTGTAATTCGAGATGCAGCAGAGTTGCGGGTCAAAGAAAGCGATCGCATTGCCGTTATGGCATCTCAGCTCAACCGCATGGGTGCCAAGGTTACAGAAAGACCCGATGGGTTAGAAATTACGGGGGGCACTCCTCTCATCGGCACTGATGTTGATAGTCATACCGACCATCGAATTGCCATGAGTTTAGCAATTGCTGCCCTTAATGCAGAAGGCACTACCACAATTGGGCGTGCGGAAGCCGCGGCTATTTCTTACCCTGACTTCTTTCAATCCTTAATCGGGATTATCAAGTGATATTTAAGCTCAGATGCTTACAGCATTTGCGTTTTCACCCTAGTTAAAAAAAAAGCAAGGTGGGTAGTATCCACTTTGCTTTTTAAATGAAGAATCACACAGCGATCGCCTTGGTTTTAGGCGATAATTGTTCGCGGTTATGAGGTTCCTCAAAATCAATTAACGGCCCTTTCGGAACAATTCTGGTGGGATTAACTTTTGGGTGGCTTTTATAGTAATGGCGTTTGATATGGTCGAGGTTGCAGGTTTCCTTTACCCCCGGCACCTGGTAGAGGTCTTTCAGGTAATTCCAGAGATTGGGGTAATCCACAATCCGGCGTGAATTGCACTTGAAGTGGACATAGTAAACGGCATCAAAGCGCAAGAGAGTGGTAAACATACACCAATCTGCCTCGGTGAGGCTTTCTCCACACAGATAGCGTTGCTCCGCTAACACTTTTTCCCAACGATCGAGAGCATCGAATAGTTCCGTCACCGCTTCATCGTAGGCGGCTTGGCTAGTCGCAAATCCTGCTCGATAAACGCCATTATTAATCGGTTGGTAAATTGCATCGATCGTCTTATCAACCGCCTCCTGCAATTCTGTTGGATAAAAATTCATCTCAGACTTGGCGAAATCATCGAATTCTGTATCAAACATCCGAATGATCTCGCGGGATTCATTATTCACAATCGTGGTAGTTTCTTTATCCCAAAGAACTGGGACAGTCACCCGCCCATTGTAATTAGAATCCGCTTTAAGATAAACTTCCCACAAATAGCGAGTCTTATTTACCGTATCGGGGATAGAACCTGGTTCTTCTGAGAATTCCCAACTATTTTGCTCAATTTCGGGTGCCACGACTGAGAGACTGATAACATCTTCTAATCCCTTCAATTGGCGCATAATTGCGGTTCGTTGCGCCCAAGGACAAGCCCAGGAAATATAGAGATGATAGCGACCTGGTTCAGCCTTAAAGCCACTAGAACCATCAGCTGTAATTTTGTTGCGGAAGGTTGTTGATGGACGAATAAATTTTCCTTGGGAGTCTTCTTGTTCTCGTTCGCTAACCCACTTTCCATCAATCAAAAGACCTAAACCCATAACGTTCTCCTTTGAGAGTATGAAGGGCAACCCCAGGAAGATTGCCCCACACTTATTGGTTCAGGTTCTCACCTAAAATTCATCGGTCTTAGGTGCAAAATAGGGCGAGTACCTTACTCAGCGCTGAGGATTTTTGGCACTTTGAAAAAGTCACCCTCTTGATCTGGGGCACCTGTGAGAATAGCTTCCCGGTTGGGAAAGGGTTGCAGTTCATCAGGGCGTGTCACATTGCTGACATCAATTGCCCTTGTTGTGGGTTGCACATCACTGACATCAAGTTCGCTTAATTGTTCAAAATACTCCAAAATACTGCCTAGTTGGGTCGTAAATTGGGCTTCTTCTTCGGGGGTCAGTTCTAGGCGAGCCAGATGGGCAACTTTGCGAACTTGTTCGCGGTCAATCATAACAGTGGTAATGGCTTATTGGTAATTGGTCATTTGATAGTAGATAGTAGGTAATTTTTTCTCTTTTGTTGATTACCTATTACCTGTTACCTAAAAGAAGATATCCATCGTAGATCGCCCAGTCGTTTTGAGCCAGTTTTGGGCTTCGATGTAGTTATTCGGAGCCATACTAATCGCTTGTTTCCAATATTCTCCGGCTTTGTCAAACAAAGCTTCAGCAGCTTCGGGATCTCCATCTTCCTTGATCTTTTCACCCTGGAAGTGGTAAATGACGGCAATATTATTCAACGCTTGAGGCAGGCGGGGATTGCAGTCAAGGGCTTGGTGGTAGTATTCCAAAGCCTGCTCGTGGTCACCATTGCTGGCGTATATCAGCCCCATATTGTAGAGGATATAACTGCGGTCGTAAGTGTCTTCCTCTAGCGTTAGGGCTTCCCTGTAATTGTCTAGAGCTTCGGCGTATTCACCATCTGCCTGCGCTGACATACCATCGCGGTAGTAGATGAAGGCTTCTTTTGCTTTCTTGTTGGCAGGCAGGATTTTCAGGATTATATCCGCCATTACCGTGAAGCTCTTGTCAATGAAGTTATCGTTTTTTTGCGTTCTTGGCATATCCGGCTCTGTAATGCTGCGCTAATTAGGAGAGTGTAGACTGGTCAGTTTATCGCTCAGTGATGCTCTTTAAGCTAATTTAACGCGCTCTGGGAGTCAACTGGATTGAGATTAACAAATGCGATCGCGCATTTGTTGTTCTTTCCTCAATCAACCGAGTTTCTCAGTATTTTTTTTCGCAGACGTATTATTTTATACAAAACAAATACTAGTCCTTGTGTATATTTAGAGAATGGAAATCTGTGCGCTTATATATACGGAATTAAAGCTTGGCGATCGCTCAGATGTAAGGCTAATGCACCCTTGACTATGGTTGGGGTTAATAATGCAAAGTGCCATCTGGGAGAATTGCACTATTGAGCTGGACGCCTTCGAGAAGCGCATTCTCAAAATCAGCATTTCGCAAATCCGCCCCTCGCAAGTCTGTTTCTCGGAGAATGGCGTTGCTCAAGTCAGCACCGATCAGATTCGTTTGCCGCAAATCAGCCTTGGTGAGGTCAGCGCCCGGTAACTTCGCCATCGTCAACTCAGAACCGGCAAGGTTAGCGCCTGTGAGATTGGCTTTAATCAACGCCGCTAAATTCAAATTAACGCCGCTCAAGTTGGCACCGCTAAGGTCGCTATTAATCAAGCTGGCACCGCCTAGATTCGCCCCCCCTAAATTGGCACCCCTTAAATCGGCAGCACTGAGATTGGCACCGGCGAGATCAGCACGCCTCAAGTCAGCCGCCCTTAAGTCCGCATCTCTCAACTCAGCACCCCTCAAGTCACACTGAGGACATTGTTTAGTTTTTAGCAAATGTTGAACGTGTTCCAGATTGGCTGCTTTGAGTGGTGTGGTTAATCCCAAAAGTGAGAATAGGAGAGCGAACAGCCACGTTAGCGTTGCCAAGCGGCGCTTCGGTTTAGGGTGGCATACGCTAAGAGCGAATAGGTTAAGAGCGATCGCGCGAGTTCTGGGTTTCATAATCTGCCTGCTGGAATTTGCCAAAATTTTATACTGGTGATAGTAGCCTCCGTCCTTGAGGAAAGCACATGGCTCCCAATCCCACCCTCATGCAAGCAGTTGAACACCTGGGCTACCGTGTCACGGTTGGCGATGTGGCGACCCAAGCTGGGTTAAATGTCAACATGGCTCAGGCTGGATTACTCGCTCTGGCATCCGACGCCGGTGGACACTTGCAGGTAGCAGAAACCGGCGAGATAGTCTACCTTTTCCCTAAGAATTTCCGGACAGTTCTCCGCAATAAGTTCTTGCGGTTGCGACTGAAGGAATGGTGGGAAAAAATTTGGAAAGTTTTGTTTTACCTGATCCGGATTTCCTTCGGGATTATCCTGATTGCTTCCATTGTCCTAATTTTTGTCGCGATCGCAGTTATTCTAATCGCCGTCAATAGCAGCCGCGACAGCGATGATTCCGGCGGCGGTCATCACGGTGGCGGCGGTATGGTTTTTATGCCCCGCTTCTGGTTTGGCCCTGACATCTGGTGGTTTTTCTATCCAGACTATAGCGATCGCTACCAGCAGCGTCGTGTCTCATCCCCTCAAGGCAAGAGAGAGATGAACTTCCTAGAAGCCGTCTTCTCCTTTCTATTTGGCGATGGGAATCCTAATGCCGATTTAGAAGAACGCCGCTGGCAAGAAATTGCCACTGTCATTCGCAATAATCAGGGTGCGGTGACAGCCGAACAAATCGCCCCTTATCTCGATGACATGGGTAAAGGCTGGGGCAAAAAATACGAAGATTATATGCTGCCCGTCCTCACTCGTTTTAATGGGCAACCAGAAGTCAGCCCAGACGGAGAAATCGTCTATCACTTCCCAGAATTACAAACTACAGCGCAAGAGCGAAATTCGCAGCCGGTGGCTGCTTATCTTCGAGAGCGTCCTTGGCGCTTTAGCCAAGCCGATAGCGGACAAATTATGCTCTCTGCTGGATTAGGTGCCGTGAATATTATCGGTGCTTTAGTTCTTAATTCCCTGTTACGGGGTGAGATAGGAGTTCAATTAGCACAATCTGGCGGACTCATCGCCTTCGTGCAGTCAATTTACTGGATTTTACTGAGTTACGGCATCGCCTTTTTGTCAATTCCCCTAATCCGCTATTTCTGGATTCAGTGGAGAAATCAGCGAATTGAAGCCCGAAATCAACAACGACAAGAACGAGCCATCTTGTTGAATCAAGCGAATTCTGCTTTGCAGAAGAAAATTGCTTATGCTCAACAATTTGCTGCGAAAACAGTCATCGGTCGCGAGGATTTAGCCTACACGACCGAAACCGAGCTGATAGAACAGGAGATCGAGCAAGCCGATAAGATTGATGCAGAATGGCAGCGTCGCCTCAACCAAAGTGGTTCATAAAGATTCTTTGGGGCGTTTAAAAATCAAGAAACCATAACCATAACCCGGATGGGAATTTACGCCGGTTAATTCCCAGCCTTCCTGTCCTAGTTGATTGGATAATTCATGGAGAGGTGGGATGTCTTGTTTATCTCGAAAGTCTTTTTCGTTGACACTTTTGGGTCGGAGATCGCCTGCAAAGTAGTCAAACCGAACAAAGCGGTACTCCCACTTTTTCACAGCAATCCTTCTGGCGTTTAATTAAGTCAGCTGAAAAGCAAGGAGCGATCGCTCCGGGATGAGCGAAGCGGTAGCCACCAAGTGACATCGCTTCGCTCATCCCGACTTTGGGGAGGTAACAGCCCCGCCTCTACTGCACTTTCATGCTAGCGATCGCGGTGCGCTGGTAATAATGCCCCAAAATTTGCTGGTAGTTTGTCCCCTGCTGAGCTAAATTGTAAGCCCCCCACTGGCTTAAACCAAGACCGTGACCGAAACCACGACCGTTGAGCTGAAAACCCGTTCCTGTGGAGCTAACCGTGAACAACGTACTCCTAAGCTTCAGTGCTTGACGCAGCTGACTTCCAGTCATCCGCCGCGTGCTACCACTTCCAACGACTTTCATCGTCATAATCCGTCCGCTAGGAGTGGTGCGTTCCGGTATCAAAGATTTAACATTGCTTACACCCAGAAGCCGACTAAGTTCGTTGCGGGAGAAGCTTTTCTGCCACTGGTAGCCTGGTGTCCCTTGGTCGTAGTCTGGAACGCCGCGCAGGTAAGCCAGGGGTTCCGACCAAACATTTTCCACATTTTCCGTGTGTCCTCCAGAAGCGGAGTGGAAGACAGCAAGAATAATTTGACCGTTGTAGGTTAAAACTTGCCCAGCCGTGGCATTCACAGCCATTTGCGTTGACTCGGCTTCGGTTTCCAGACCTTTGTAAACTTGCCAAGTCTGGGTATCGCCGACATCAAAAACGCTATTGCCAGCAGTTTGACGCTTATACAGGGCGTAGGAACGAGCGGCGACAGCTTGCGCCTTCAAGGCTTCCAGAGGCCAATTAGCACTCATTTCCGAGCCTAAGACGCTGTAAAGATATTGTTCTAAATCAACTTGGTTGACGGCGGTGAGTCCTTTGCCGGTGCGAACCAATCGAGTGCGTCCCCGATACCAGCGATCGCCGATCCAAACATAACCGCCAGCCGTCGGTTCCACTATCAGCTGCGTGCTTTGCTCTCCGCCCAGCGCCACGCCACCGCTTGTAGGACGGGCTTCCATGCCATCCATTGCCGCCATTTGCCCTACCACTCGACCGGCACTATCGCGGATTACGGCTTTGGTGGAACTGCCCACGGTAATCTTGCTGACGCCTTCTTGAATCGCTACGCGCAGTTCCATCGCTTTAGCGGGAGCAACCAGCATAAGCCACAACAAAAAAGTCAGCCACCATTTAGAAGGATGTAGCCGCCCGGAGGACGCCTTCCCGAAGCCTAAGATGAAGCAAGAAGTCTGAAGCATGAAGGATTTCTGTTTGCCTAGGAGCTGTTTAGTTACCATCTATTAAAATCTCCTCACACGATGCCAAATAGAGTGCTAGGGATAGTCATTATTAAATTCCACTTAAATTGAGCATGAGAGCAAGAATCCCGTCCTTGAACTTCTCTTAGGAAGGTGGATTTATTAAGTCCCAATTCAAAAGCGTATGGGTATGGCACAGAAAAAGCCCTTACATGAAGATGAATGAGTGTCAGTTATTTAATCCACGTTCCTTAGTTCAAGACCCTTGAGAGCTGATCCGCTTATAAATTGGCACAACCCACTGACTTTTCTTATCGTGGATATATTTACCATGTTTGCTGCCGGAGTGCTACTCATAAACCTTGTGAACTTTTATCCTGAGTCTTCAGCGGAACTGCGTGTTCCCCAGATGCTGTGTCAGGATAGTTACGGAAGGCAATTCCTAGACTTTGTGACCGTTTTCTTGCCAAAATGCAAATTACTTTTTTAGGGACAAGCTCTGGTGTACCGACGCGATCGCGCAATGTGTCCAGCGTGGCTTTACGGCTACCTCAACGAGGAGAACTCTGGCTGTTTGACTGTGGTGAAGGTACCCAACACCAGCTATTACGGAGTGACCTGAAAATCGGTCAACTGAACCGTATTTTTATCACCCATATGCACGGAGACCATATATTCGGCTTAATGGGTCTTTTGGCAACCTGTGGTTTGGCTGGCAATGTTCAACGCATTGACCTCTACGGTCCCCCCGGTCTCAATGAATACCTGCGTGCTTGCAGACAATACTCTTCAACCCATTTTTCCTACCCGGTTCAGGTTCACATCGTACAGCCTGGAGTGGTGTATGAAGATGAAGAATTTATCGTCACCTGTGGCCCCCTGAAGCATCGCGTCACTGCTTTTGGCTACCGAGTCACTGAAAAAGACCGTCCGGGGCGCTTCGACGTGGAAAAAGCCGCAGCCCTGTCAATTCCTCCGGGTCGGGTCTATGGACAACTCAAACGTGGCGAAACTGTGACGCTGCTAGATGGGCGGCAAATTCATGGGGCAGATCTGTGTGGCCCGACAGAAATCGGTCGCAAAATTGTTTACTGTACCGACACAGTTTATTGTGACGAGGCGGTGGAACTTTCGCAGGATGCGGATGTGTTAATTCACGAAGCGACCTTTGCCCACCAAGACGCCCAGCTAGCTTTTGATCGCTTGCACTCCACTTCAACGATGGCGGCTCAAGTTGCTCATACTGCTGGTGTTAAGCACTTGATCATGACTCATTTCAGTCCCCGCTATGCCCCCGGTAATGCCATTGTGCTGGATGACCTGCTTACGGAAGCGCGTGCCATTTTTCCGAGTACGGAATTGGCTTATGATTTTCTAAATTATGAGGTGCCTCGGCGGCGGGAAGAGGAATTAAAAATTAAAAATTAAAAAAGAGAATTTTTAATTTTTAATTGTGCATTGTTACTGTTTACAGACCGCTGGCGTTCCGCAGCCGGTCGCGTATTTCAACGAGACGGTTTTGACTGCTGACGGGCGATCGCGGTAGCGGAACTTCTGTGTTGGGCCAGCCGCTGAGATCGTTACAGGGACACGCTAAAGGCGGCATTCCCACAGTCCGGACGGGGACGGGCATGGTGCAACGAGAACAGGGTGACACATCCCATGCTGGTGTCAGCAACTGGGCAATTGGTTCTGCGGTACCCTCTAAGTAGCAGTCCCCCGACTCTGGCGAGAGGATTTGCTGCCAGCAGTTTTCAAATTCTTGCGAGTAGCGATCGCCCCGAATCACGGGTTGCGGCAGCAGCGCTTCTTGACCATTCCGAATCAAAACTTTTTTGCCTAACTGAAACCAATAAGCAAGATACTGTTTGACTTGGTGTTGAGATGCCATAGCAAAAGAGTGAATGGTAATAGGTATAGGGTAATGAACAACTCGCTTTTTCTCAATTAGCAATGAGTCATTCGCAATTGCCAGTTTGCCTTTAAGTCTTTCTATGCTAGCGCCTATGATAATTTTGGTAACGGCGTTCCCAGGTGGCTCAGGTTGAGAACGTGACCGGCAGTAACTAAGTAGACTGGGTTAGCGATCGCGCCCACTCGACGCACCAGCCTTCCCAAGCGATCGCGGAACATTCGACCGAGGGGATAGGCGGGAACAACGCCCCACCCCGTTTCCTCTGCCACTAAGATCGCATCACTGACGCTACTTTCCAAACTTTCCAGCAACTCCTGGCACGTCCTTTCCCAAGATTCATCGTCTTGGTCTAAAAAATTCGCCACCCAAGTTCCCAAAGAATCAACGAGGAGACAACTAGAATTCTGAGATGCCCGAATCGTTGCCGCCAGTGTTAGCGGCACTTGCAGCGTTGTCCATTCCCTAGGGCGTCGTTGTTGATGTTGTTCAATTCGAGCCAGCCATTCTAGATCGTTGGGGTCAACGTGAGCCGTTGCCACATAGATAACCGGCTTACCCGAACGCATTGCCAGAGTCTCCGCCCACTCACTTTTCCCGGAACGGGCTGGACCAGTCACTAAGATTAAATGCTTAACAGAAGTCATTCAGATGCGATCGCAAAGAACTTTTTTATCCGTTTCCGGCGAGTTGTGCATTAAAGTTAAATTCAACAGTGGCAGGATTTGTATCTTACCCACCTGTACAGTGTCCGGGTTATTCTAGCGGTCAGGCTTCCCATAAATTTTCGTTTTGTGCATTGAGACCGTTAATCCTACCAGACAAATAAACAAATAAAATAGAAACACAAAGCATAGAAACACAAAGCAAGTAAAAATACCAGGAAAAGCACCAATCCCAACCTTTTAGAGATTCTAGCGGCAGTTAGTTAACAGGTTTGATTTGCAGGAGTGGCGTCAGATAACTATGAAACCAGAATTAAAACGGATTGAGACAACACTGGATCGATTGGCTGATCAAAGTCCTGTCATAGAAAATCCGTCCCCTTGGGAAGATCAGCCCGATCCGAAGGGGTGGGGTTCAGAGGCATCATCAGATGCCAATCGCTCAATTTCAATGACCGTACAGGCTTTCTCTGACCAAAAGCAATCTGGCAAGACACCCGTCCTGCCAAAATTAAAAGCCCCCAGTTTCACCAACCATCGGAACGCTGCAAATCCTGCCTTGGCGATGACCCTGTTGCAAGAAATTGAAGCGATTGTTGGAGGTTGGCAGAAAGAACTTCATCAAACCTTACGCCAAATTCAAGATATTTATCTAGAAGGGCCGATTGTTGATGGTTGGTTAGAGTCTCATTCCCGCGAACCAGAGGTTGGGGTTGAGGCGCTGCGTCAGGTGGTAGACAAGGGTCATGCCAAGTCCGTACACCAGCTGATGGACTATGTAGAAGAACTGTGCAATCAACCCGATGAAAAGGTGACTTGTGAATCTCCACGGGCTGGATACCGCCTGGTAGGAATGGATGAGAATGGTCAATTTTGGTCGCGTCCCTGTCCACCCGAACAGATTCCGAGTGTGAGTGTCGCGATCGCTCGTTATCAAAAGCTGCGCCTGCTGCTGAATCGCAAAGAGGATCTGGAAACCCGCCTCAGTCAACTAGCGGAAACACTCGTTGTTCTACATAGTCATCTAAGTGAGAATTAAAAATGCAAAATTCAAAATTGAAAATCAGTAATTTCTGCGATTTTTAATTTGTAATTTTGCACTTTTAATTAAGGTGTCCCCAATCCCAAATTTATGACAGAGCCTAAAGTTTCTGCGATTATCTGTACTCACAATCGAGAGCAGTATTTAGGTGCTGCCATTGATAGTTTGCTGAATCAAGATTTTCCGGATTTTGAAGTCGTGGTAGTGGATAATGCCTCCAGCGATCGCACATCCGACATCGTCAAAGCACGACCAGGGGTAAGATACGTCTACGAAGGCGTTATGGGTCTATCTGTCGCCCGCAACACGGGTGCCAAGGAAGCCAAAAGTGAAATTCTCGCCTATTTAGATGATGATGCCGTTGCTAGCCCGTCTTGGCTGTCGGCACTCTATGATGCTTATCAAAGCAATGAAAAACTAGCGATCGCGGGTGGCAAAGTTACCTTAATCTGGCCCGATGGCATCACGCCTCCTCTGTGGCTTTCCCCTGGACTATCTGGGTGCTTGGGAGCATACGATTTAGGAGATTCCATCGTCTATATCAAACAACCTGGTATGACCCCCAGAGGCTTGAATTACTCGCTCAGACGTACCTTTTTAGAGCAAATTGAGGGGTTCGATGTTAATCTGGGTCGAGTCGGAAAAAATTTGTTATCAAATGAAGAATTACACATGACAGAACGGGCACTCAAATTAGGTTGGCAAGTTGCCTATCTGCCTGACGCCTTGGTTGCCCATAATGTATCTCCCGAACGCCTTGAACAAGCTTGGTTTTTGAGCCGAGGCTGGTGGCAGGGCATCAGTGAATGTTACCGCGAACAAATCGCCGGTAAGGCAGGACCGCGCCAGCTATTGTTAGGAGGCGAACGACTCGTGCGAGGTCTCTACAAATCTGTTAAATATTTTGGTGATGCTGCCCAACGGTTCGACAATCTCGTGTATGCCTACGGTCAGGTGGGTTATTTGAGTGCAGCAATTCAAGGGATGTTATCTGCTCCTTTCAAAGTGCAAAATCCAGAGCCGGAATTAAAAATTGAAAAAGAAAATTCTTAATTTTTAATTCTTAATTGCTAATTTCTAATTGTTCTTTCATCCTTCACGGTCATGACCTCCACACCCTCCAAACTTCCTGTTTCGGTTCTGATTCCCGCTAAAAATGAACAAGCAAATCTGGCGGCTTGCCTGGAGAGTGTAGCCAGGGCTGATGAAGTGTTTGTCGTAGATTCCCAAAGTAGCGATCGCTCGATTGAAATTTCCGAAAGTTACGGCGCAAAAGTTGTCCAATTTCACTTCAACGGTCGCTGGCCTAAAAAGAAAAACTGGGCTTTAGACAATCTACCTTTTAGTAACGAATGGGTGCTAATTGTTGATTGTGATGAGCGCATTACCCCCGAACTCTGGGATGAAATTGCAACTGCCATTCAGAATCCAGAATACGAAGGCTACTACCTGAACCGCAAAGTATTTTTCCTCGGCAAATGGATTCAACATGGCGGTAGGTATCCCGACTGGAACCTGCGTTTGTTTAAGCACAAAACAGGTCGCTACGAAAACTTGGGAACCGAAGAAATTCGCAACACAGGCGACAACGAAGTTCACGAACACGTCATTTTGCAAGGCAAAGCAGGCTATCTGAAAAACGATATGCTGCACATTGACTTTCGGGACGTGTTCCACTGGTTGGAACGACATAACCGCTACTCGAACTGGGAAGCCCGCGTTTATTTAAATATCCTGACTGGCAAAGACGAAAGCGGTACGATTGGCGCTAATTTGTTTGGGGATGCGGTACAGCGCAAGCGGTATCTCAAAAAAACTTGGGTGCGCCTTCCATTCAAACCGTTGATTCGGTTTATTTTGATTTACATTATTCAGCGAGGGTTTTTGGATGGGAAACCTGGATACATCTATGCACGGTTGATGAGTCAATACGAGTATCAAATTGGTGTCAAACTTTATGAATTAATGGAGTTTGGCGGTCAGTTGAACGTAGCGGCTTCCTCCTCCGCGCCTCCCCAGTCCGTACCCCAGCCAGATTCATTAAAAGGAAGCGTGTAGGGTGTTGGAACCAGGCGAACAACCGCCAGCGATCGCGTCGGAATCTCTTGTTGATTTACGCCGTTACGACCAATCCTGGTTTGACAGAGGACGACCGGGTTGGTTTGTCTTGCTGTGGTGGTTGGTACAAGCGATCGCCTTTCCCTTAACTCCCCATCCCTTTAGCGGTATCCGTTGCTGGCTTTTGCGCCTATTTGGGGCAAAAATCGGCAGCGGCTTAGTCATCCGACCAACCGCCCGCTTTACTTATCCCTGGAAAATCGAAATCGGAGATTATAGCTGGATTGGGGATGATGTCGTTTTATACAGCCTTGACCGCATTCAGATCGGTCAGCACTGCGTCATTTCCCAAAAAAGCTACCTCTGTACCGGCAGTCATGACATCCAAGACCCAGCTTTCAAGTTAATGACAGCCAGTATCACGATTGGCAACGGCGTCTGGATTGCCACAGATTGCTTTATTGCGCCTGGGGTTGAAATCGGAGCAAATTCTGTGATTGGGGCACGTAGCAGCGTTTTCGGCAACATTCCACCCCAGCAAGTTTGCTGGGGCAGTCCTTGCCGTCCCCACTACCCTCGAGAAATTAAAAATGGGTAAAGAATACCTTTTCGTTAATTTTTAATTTTGCCTTTTTAATTATTCATTCATATTCCGATAAGTAGCAACGGCTGACGGAGAGATTCGGTTTAAGTAGCGGAAAATCCAATACTTAAATATCGTGTCCAAAATGACGGGAAAGGTAGCAATAAATAGAAAGTTAAAATCCCTGTTTTCGGGTAAGCCTAAATGCCTTGCCGTTCCTTCCAGAATTACTTCCCAGCCGTGAGGAGAGTGAAATCCCACAAATATGTCAGTGAACAAGATAATAATAAAAGCTTTAGCACTGTCACTGAGACCATAAACTACGTCATCTATAAAAGCTTTGAAAACTGCAATTTCTCTTTGGCTGTTAAGCAGCAAAAGGTAAAGAGATCCCGCTGCAATTAGATCGGCAAAAACATTTTTGATAGCGTTGGCACTTCTGTAACTATATTCTTCCCCAATTTTTAATGCCTTCTCTTTAACTTCTTCTTCCATTTCCTCCTTAGATAATTGAGGAGCTACACCGATTAAGCTTTTGAATTTTAGTAATTCTTCAAATCTTTGCAATTCCTGAAAAGCTTCTTCTTCTAGATCGACATTCAGGAAAATTTCAGTTCTGTTTGGCTCCCGGAAGCGATCTACAAGAGGTCCGACAAAGAAAGTTTTACTTACTTGTTGAGTTAATAAAGGAACTAAGATTAAAACTAAAATAAACCGAATAGAAACAATGGTTTTCGTTTGAGAAGTACGAAAACTTTGAACAACTTCTTCTTCTGAATTCGGGTCAAAGTTTCTCTTGAGTCGATCTAGCGTACTCAAGATTGAGCGAGGCACAAAACTGGTTGTGTCAGTCATTGTTTCTGCCTCATCAGCCACTCGGTCGTCTGTAGAAAACAAAGTTGGCTGATTGACTAGATTCTTCGCTTCAATCCGGTCAACCTTCCTCAAATTTACTTCTACAGATTTAGATTTAGGAACAGGGACTAAGGCTGATGAGGAACGATTTTTTTCAGGCTTGTATTTAGATAAAACATCATCAATAAATTTAAGCTTTTCTAAAGTTATGGATTGTTTATCTTGAGGTTCAAAATCTTCTGTTCTAAAATTTGCCGCTCCAGTCGTCCTTGTTTTTCTTGTTACATCTGGATTAGAACGAGTCACTACTGAAGTGCTGGCCTGAAACTCTGCTAGCCCAAATTTAGCCGTTTTTAAATATTTTTTAAGTTTCGTTTCAAAAAAAGACATGGCATTTTCACGGTATTTTTGACCATCGGGGGAGATTTTTTTACCGTCAAAATGTTCATCTTCCAAAGCCTTAATCATTAAGGCTGCCTTATATGCGCGATCCAAGGCTCTCTCAGGAGTTTCTGAGAACCACTGGTTGGCAGTTCCTAAGTAAGATTGGAGCTGTGACAAGAAAGATAGTTTCATAATAGAAACCGAACGATTACACAAGTATCACTCAGCGTTTAGCAATGTTAACGCAATCGCAGACCATCTGGATCGTCGGGCCGACTCGCAGTGGAAAGACAACTCGCCTTGTAAACCTGTTTTGCCAGTGGGTTGAACGGGGATCTCAACCGCGAGGTTCGCGTCGGAAGGCGGGAAGGCGGGAGCAGGCACCGACAATTTTAGTCTTTGCTGCTAATGATGATAATCGGAGCGAATTAGCTGACCGCTTGGCTACAGCAACACAGGGGCGGTATCCGATTCAATCTAAAACGCCTTTGGGTTTCTTTCAGGACGAGGCGATCTTATTTTGGCCTTTATTGATTCAGCGGTTGAATCTTAGGGCACAATTTCCAGTTAGACTGCGCCCAGAAACTGAGCAGGAGTTAGCCACCCGGTTGTGGCGTCCGGAGTTGGATAATGGTAGCCTTCAGTTTTTGGGGGTGAGCGAGTCTCGTTCGGTGCGTCGCATTCTGGACTTGTTGCAGCTGTGCGCGATCGCAGGACGACCCCTTGAAGAAATTCCCAGTCTTCTCGAACAAGGTTTTGCAGATCAACAAGGGTTTGCCAGGGACGACGATCCGGTGGTGGAGCGCCCGGACTGGGAGAAAATCGGAAAATTGCTGATTGATTGGCGGCAATGGTGTTTAGACCGGGGATTGCTGACCTATGGGATTATTTGCGAACTTTATTGGCGTTATCTACTGCCAGACGAAGCTTATCAGCAGCACTTGATTCGCCGGTATCAGGGAGTACTGGCGGATAATGTGGATGATTATCCAGCGATCGCCTGCGATCTATTCAACTTCCTTTTAGATAAAGGAGCAGCCGGAGCCTTTACCTATAATCCGGATGGGGCAGTGCGACTCGGTTTGAACGCCGATCCAAATTATCTAGCCAGTCTGGAGTGGCGCTGTCAGGTAGAAACTTTGAGCCAGGAACCGAGCAGTATGGCGGCACTTTACGGAAAGCCGGTGGTGGAAGCGGTGAGCGATCCCATGTTTCTGTTGACCTTACCAGAGTCGGTACAGTTGATTCAAACCACATCCCGCGCTCAGTTGTTGCGAGAAACCGCTTTAGCGATCGCAAAGGCGATACACAGCGGGCAGGTGCAACCTCAGGAAGTGGCAGTGATTGCCCCTGGTTTGGATGCGATCGCCCGCTATACCTTAATCGAAATCCTCAGCAGCCAGGATATCCCCGTCCAAACCTTGAGCGAACAGCGCCCCCTGAATGCTTCCCCCACGAGCCGGGCACTGCTGACGCTGCTGGCGCTCGTTTATCCAGGCTTGGGGCGACTGGTAGACCGGGATGCCGTGGCGGAAATGCTGGTGGTACTGAGTCAGGAGTCCGGATTCAGGAGTCCGGAGTCAGGAGGTAGCACCCATTCATCCCCGATCGTTCATCCTTCATCCTTCAAGATTGACCCAGTCAGGGCGGGTTTATTAGCCGATTACTGCTATTCCCCCGATCCAGAGCAACCCCGGTTGCTGCCGGTGACCTATTTCCCCCGCTGGGATCGGCTAGGGCACTCAGCCTGTGCTGCTTATGAAGAGATTTTGCAGTGGCTAGAAGTGCAACGAGGTCAGCTGGAACAGCGTCTGATTCCCAACTGCGTCGCCCTGCTTGACCGGGCAATTCAGCAGTTTTTGTGGAAAGGCAGCAATCTCCCCTACGACCAGCTAGCCGCCTTACGCGAACTGATGGAAACCGCCCAACACTACTGGGAAGTTGATGGACGGTTGCGGCAGAGCGATCGCAGTGAAACCCCAGATTACACCACGATCGATCGGTTTATCTGCTTGTTGCGTCGCGGTACTGTCACCGCGAACCCTTACCCTGTGCGCCCCCTCGGTCTTGACCGTCACGCCGTGACTTTGGCAACCATCTTCCAATATCGGGCGGCTCGTCGGTTCCACCGATGGCAATTTTGGCTGGATGCCGGTTCGCACCTCTGGTCAAAAGGCGGTGCTGCCACTCTCTACGGTGCCCCTTTGTTTCTCAAGGATTGGTCGGGAGAGGCGCTAACCGAAGAAGATACCCAAGAAGCAGATGAGCAAAGACTGCGGCGGATTTTGCTGGATTTACTGGGGCGAGTGGGGGAGCGAATTTATCTGTGCCATAGCGATTTGGCGACCAATGGACAGGAGCAAAGTGGCCCGTTATTGTCCTTAGTCAATGCTTCAATTCCTTTGAACCCTGATTATGCACTCAGCTAACCACGCGATCTTGGCGAGGTTTTTAGAGGGCATGGAGAAAAAGGGTGAGTATCCAGATATATGCCCAAGCCATCGGTATCCCGATAAATAATCCCGCGATCGCCCAGCCTCTTTGATGGGCTTTGAATTGTTCAATACTCCGCCATTTTTTACTTTTCCAAGCCCATTCATTGCCCTTAGAACCGAGGGCGAACCCCATCAACCAGCCGACACTCGGTATCCAGGCTAAAAGTCCAATCCAAACATGATTGCTCAAAGGCCATAGATAAGGCATCAGAAATGCGCCCCAATTCCAACCTTTGATTTCATCGGGTACTGGTACTGTCTCATCCAATAAACCGCCTTGCCCAGAATTATTGACCAGGGTTGGTTGCTTTGAAGGTTGGATACCCGTTGAAGTTTTAATCCTTGTTCCTTCTTTAAGCGCTTTCAGGGCAGATTTTGCACCCGCGAACCGTTCCTCTGGAGCTGGTTCTGTTAACTTTTGAATCCAGCTAATGAATGGGGGACTGATGCTCACCTGCTCAGAAAATTGAATCCGCAAGTTCCGAGAAGGCAAATCTGCCGGTGCCGTACCTGTCAACAAATGAATTAAAGTGGCTCCCAGGGAATACAAGTCTGAAGCTGGAACAGACCTTCCGCCAAATTGTTCCATCGGCGCATAGCCGTAAGTTCCGACGACAGTAAAGGTAGCTCCCTCTTTCGCGGCTTTATCTTGCACCGCTCCAAAATCAACCAAATATACCTTGTCGTCATCACCCCAAATTAAATTGCTCGGTTTGATGTCTCGGTGTAGGACTGGGGGACTCAGCTCGTGTAGATAAATCAGAATATTCAGAATTTCCGAGGCAATCTTACGGACTTCCTTTTCAGTGAACTTTTTCCCTTGTAAGAGTAATTCCTTCAGAGAGGTACCGGGGATGTGTTCTTGGACTAACCCGAACCAGAGCGATCGCTCATCGATACAAAAATCATCCCCATATTTAGGAATTCGGGGATGATTCAACTGCTTAAGTATTTGTGCTTCTCGCTCAAACAGTTTGAGATCGTCCCACTGTACCTCTCCACCAAATGCAAGGAGTTTGACAACTACCGACTTGCTAGGTTGGGTTTCCAAATCATCTGCCAACCAGGTTTGTCGCCCAGCATTTTGCCCCAATCTGTGTTTCAGTTGATAACGCCCCTGTAATATTTGTTCGGCTTGCAACATTATTAGTTATTTTCCGTATAAAGCTGAGATGGGGGATTTAGAAACTTAGTATTTGCCTTGACGTCTACCGATAATTCGGTTTTTCATCTTGTCACAGCGCCCTTATCTACCTTCCTATCTGCTCTTTTGGTATCTCTATTGTGCCCGCAGCACAGGCTGGTTTGCCATTGTTATAAATTGGCTCTGGCAGTTTGGCACTACCAACAGCCTTAGATTCACACAAAATTGCTATCGTTGTCATTTTGCCCTTAACAGCATCTGAGGATTTTGCAGGAACTATAAACACACCTCCAACATAGCTTTTTTTGTTTTTAGGATTCCGGGGTATTGCGTAGTTAAATGCAGCTTTACTCGCCAGCACAGGAGTTGCATAGTAGTCGTATTTTCCTTTTTGTGTTTTAATGCCAACCCCTAGTTTTTCAACCGAATCAGAAAAGTCATTGTTTTCTATAAAATAAGCTTGCTGACCCCGATTCATCGCCCCAACAGATTGTTTCGCTTCTGAGTTTTCAATTTTGGCCCGCTTGGCAAAAAAACTTGGCAGAGCAATAGCCGCAATGAGAGCCATAAAAGTAAATAATGGCAGCACAGTTAAAAGAACTAAACGACCATAACGAACCGAATTGCCCTTTGACGGAGCCTCTGTTTCGCTATTGGAGCTTTTAAAATTTTCCACTTGTTGCAGAGCTTCAAGTGCCTCGCGCGCCGTGGTAAATCGTTTTTCTGGAGCTGGCTCTATAAGCTTCTCAATCCAACTGCTGAAATGAGGATTGAGGCGAACTTTATCGGTAAATTGAATCCGCATCTGATGCTGCGGTAACTCAGAAGGCGGCGTTCCAGTTAACAAGTGGATTAGGGTGGCTCCTAGTGCGTAAAGGTCGGATGATGGAACTGCACGTCCCCACAACTGTTCTGGTGGCGCATAGCCACTGGTTCCCACCACAGTAAAGGTGACACCTTCTGCCTTTGCACGGTCTTGAACCGCACCAAAATCAACCAAATAAAACTGCCGATCTTCCCCCAAAATTATGTTGCTAGGTTTAATGTCTCGATGTAATACAGGTGGACTTAATTCGTGCAGATAAATTAGAATTTCTAGGATGTCCGTGGCAACATAGCGTACCTGCTCTGGTGTAAATTTTTTGCCTTGATCTAATAGCTGACGCAGGGAATTGCCGGGAATGTAATCTTGCACTAATCCAAACCAAGGTAAGCCGCCGCCTGCCTGTTCACCGAGAGAAAAATAATCTTGATAGGTCGGAATTCTGGGATGGTTTAAGTTTTTCAAAACTTGAGCTTCCCGTTCAAACAGCTTGAGTTCCTCCCACTGCATTTGAGGGCTGAAAGCTAGCAATTTGACAATTACCGATTCGCTGGGTTCTGCTTCTAAATCTTCTGCCAGCCAGGTTTGACGCCCTGCATTTTGTCCCAGTTGTTGTGTGAGGTGATAACGCCCCTGTAATATCTTTTCTGCTTGCAGCATGATAATTTTACTTAGTTAGTTACTAATTGAAAGATTGAAGGATTACGAATACCTAGTTTGGGATGGTCCTTGGTCATTCGCTCCTATCTCAGCCAGTCTTGGATCTGTCGAGCTATCCAGTTACATTCAGGTTCAGTCAGGTTCTGAGCGAAACAGTATTTCAGCAATCCAGTTTCGAGAGCGACTCCTTCTAAAGGAATTGCTTCAACATTTTTGATGCTGGAAATTTTCCCCCGATGGCTAAGATATTTCAACCCAAACAATTCCCTTTTAATTACAAAGTTATCTTGATAGAATTCGATGCAATAATCTCCCCAATAGTTGAGTATGGGCCATTTCAAATCGGCGGGAATTTTCCACAATTCATTGTGTAGGCTCATCCATAGCCGACCCAAAATAAGTGTTAATAGAATGGAGAAGATGAACAAAAACATCGTAGGAAGCGATGACAACAGGGAGAGGAGCATATAAAATATTGAGAAAGCCAGCGATAACAGCACCAAACCCAGCAAAAATAGAGCGATTATGGAGGTCGCTACTAGCATCAATTTCCCTGTAAAGGCGAGAATGTCTTTAACTAGCAAGATTCCCCGCCCAGGAATTTTAATTTTTAACTGAGTAGAAGACTTCCAAAGCTGAACGCGACTGCCAGCAGGCTGACGGATTTGTTGCAGGAGGGCGTTGAGAGAACGATTGGCTTTGAGATCCTCCAGTGCTTGACGGGCGGTGCGATATCGTTGCTCTAAATCGGGTTCTGCGATCGCTTCAATCCACCGGACAAAATTGGAGTTAAGGCTAACCTTGTCGCTAAAGTGAATCCGTAAATTCTTTTGAGGCAACTCTGCCGGGGCGATGCCGGTTAACAAATGGATCAAAGTCGCCCCCAGCGCATATAAGTCGGATGCTGGAACTGCCTTTCCCCAAAATTGCTCTAGCGGCGCATAGCCAGTCGTTCCCACCACAGTGAAGGTGACTCCCTCCGCCACAGCAGAATCTTGAACTGCGCCGAAATCCACCAGATAAATTTGTTCATCTTCTCCCCAAATCAAGTTGCTAGGCTTGATGTCGCGGTGCAGCAACGGCGGGCTTAACTCGTGCAGATAGATAAGAATATTCAGCACCTCGGTGGCAATCTGCCGCACCTGGGCTTCGGTAAAGCGTTTGCCCTGTTTCAATAATTCTTGCAGGGAGGCACCGGGAATGTATTCTTGCACCAATCCAAACCAGCACAAACCAGCGCCAATCTGCTTATCGAGAGAAAAATAATCTCGATATTGGGGAATTTTGGGGTAATCGAGATTTTTCAGAACTTGCGCTTCGCGCTCAAATAGCTTGAATTCGTCCCACTGCATCTGGGGGCTGAAGGCTAGCAGTTTGACGATGACTTGTTGTGGCGGTGATGCCTCAATGTCAGTTGCTAGCCAGGTTTGACGCCCAGCATTTTGTCCTAATTTTTCTTGAAGTTGATAACGCCCTTGCAATACCTGCTGTGCTTGCAGCATCTCGCCCTTGGTTCCTTAGCGCCGTATGTACTCCAATTTAGCTAGCGATCGCTCTAAGCGCTACCGTTTCGCTACCACCCCGTCAGGTGTCCACTCTATTTCACTTAATACTGAATACAAGCGATCGCCCTCTCTTTCCCAACAAACGCGATCGCTCTGTTGACGACGACAGCGAAGCAATATACCCCAAAAAGCGTAGAGACGCGATTAATCGCGTCTCTACAAGAATTTTATTTGTTTACTCTTAGAACTTAGGCATCATTCAACGCCGCAATACCAGGAAGTTCCTTCCCTTCCAGCAACTCCAGACTAGCGCCACCGCCAGTCGAGATGTGGCTCATTTGTTCGCCCAAGTTCAACTGTTCCACGGCTGCCACCGAGTCGCCACCGCCGATAATGGTAGTCGTCCCGCTCTTAGTGAGATCGGCAAGAGTCCGCGCGATCGCTTCCGTTCCCTTGGCAAATTGCGGAAACTCGAATACTCCCATCGGACCATTCCAGATTACCGTCTTGCAATCAGCAAGCGATTCCTGGAAGAATTTCACCGAGTCAGGACCAATATCCAAACCCATCCAACCATCGGGAATGGCGTCAATGCTAACCGTTTGAGCATTGGCATCAGCCGCAAAATTATCTGCAAGGATGACATCTGTCGGCAATAGCAGTTGAACACCACGCTCTTTCGCCTTCGCTTCCAAAGACTTCGCCAGTTCTAACTTATCTTCTTCCACCAGCGACTTCCCGACACTTAGCCCACGAGCCTTGTAGAAGGTAAAAATCATGCCGCCGCCCAGGATCAGCTTATCGCACTTATCCAGCAGCGTTTCGATGACACCAATCTTGCTGGAAACCTTGGAACCCCCGATAATTGCCGCCAAAGGACGCTGAGGATTTTCAATCGCGCTTTGCAGATACTGGAGTTCCTTTTCAATCAAGTACCCCGCCACCGATGGGCTGAGATACTTGGTTACACCTTCTGTAGAAGCATGAGCGCGGTGAGCTGTTCCAAACGCATCATTCACATATAAATCGGCAACTGAAGCCAGTTTTTTAGCGAATTCTGGGTCATTCTTCTCTTCTTCCGGGTAGAAGCGGACATTTTCCAGCAGCAGCACGTCGCCATTTTGCATCGCCCCCACCTTGGCAGCGACATCATCACCGATACAGTCGTCAGTCTTGACAACTTCTTTACCCAGCAATTCAGACAAGCGCTTTGCCACCGGCGTCAGGCGGTATTTATCATCGACACCTTTAGGACGCCCAAAGTGGCTTGACAGAATTACCTTAGCGCCTTTGGAAGTTAAATCCTGAATTGTCGGCAGAGCTGCCCGAATGCGAGTATCGTCAGTAATGTTGCCATTGTCCAGCGGTACATTAAAATCCGCCCGTACCAGTACCCTTTTGCCGGATAAATCGGATGCCGATAAATTTGCTACAGTTTTCTTGGACACAGCGTAAACCTCCTAATTGCGTCTTTTTATACTCTTCACTAGCAACCGCGTGTCACTGGTCGTTTGCCCTTTTCCCTCAAAAGCTAGATAGACCAAACCAAATGCAGGGGTAAGGTTATTTCTAGCTCTCTAGCCGTCCACATTTTACAAGAGTTGGGGTTTCTACAGGAGCGTGCCATGTTCAAGACTGTTCTGTTTCCTGTCGATCAAAGTCGAGAAGCGCGCGAAGCGGCTGATGTCGTTGTGAATGTTGTGCAAAAGTATGGTAGTAAATTAATTTTGCTTTCGGTGGTAGAAGAACCCAGCCCAGAGCCAGAGGTGTCGCCGCTCAATTCAGATGCTGCAATGACATCGCCAGAAGCAGTCGCCGAACTGCTCAAAACAGCTCAAAATCTATTTGCCGATCAAGGCATCCAGTCTCAAACGATTGAGCGTCAAGGCAAACCAGCTTTTACCATCTGCGATGTTGCTGACGAAATTGACGCCGATTTAATTGTGATGGGCTGTCGAGGGCTGGGTTTGACTGAAGAAGGCATGACTGACAGCGTCACGAACCGGGTAATTAATTTATCTCCTTGTCCGGTATTGATTGTTCCTTAGTCAAAGTTTAGATTTTGGATTTTGGATTTTAGATTCAATCTAAAATCTAAAATCTAAAATCTAAAATCTAAAATCTTATGACGACTCCTTCAATTCAGTGGTATCCCGGACACATTGCCAAGGCTGAGAAAGCGCTTAAAGAACAGCTCAAGCGTGTGGATGTGGTGTTGGAAGTGCGAGACGCCCGAATTCCCATCTCTACGCACCATCCCCGCGTGCCAGAGTGGATAGGCGGCAAGGCAAAGGTATTGGTACTTAACCGCACGGATATGATTTCTCCCGCAGTCCGCCAACTGTGGACTGAGTGGTTTAGGGATCGGGGGGAAACGCCATACTTCACAGATGCCCAGCATGGGAAGGGTGTTGCAGCAGTGGCACAGGCGGCGCAGGCAGCGGGTGTAGAGATGAATCAACGAAGAAGCGATCGCGGGATGCTTCCTCGTCCAGTTCGTGCCGTTGCGATTGGGTTTCCCAATGTCGGTAAATCGGCGCTCATTAATCGTTTATTAGGAAAGCGGGTGGTAGAAAGCGCACGTCGTGCTGGTGTAACGCGCCAGCTGCGCTGGATACGCATTTCCGATGAGATTGAACTTTTAGATGCCCCTGGCGTTTTGCCTTCCAAATTAGAAAATCAGCCTGCTGCCTTCAAGTTGGCGATTTGTGATGATATTGGTGAAGCGTCTTACGACAATCAACGAGTGGCATCTGCGTTAGTCGATTTGCTCAAAACGCTCAACGCCCCCGATGCCGATTTATTTCTATTGAAGTCTTTACAGTCTCGCTACGGAGTAGATCCCACTTCGTTCGCAGGCGACGAATATCTACAAGCTGTGGCAGATGAACGTCATAAAGGCGATGTAGAGCGCACAGCACGACAGCTATTAAATGATTTTCGCACGGGTTTATTAGGTGCGATTCCCCTAGAATTGCCGCCAGTCTGAATAGCAAAAGCTCCGGACAATTAAATGTCTTGGAGTAAGAACTATTCCTATTTAGAAGGACAGGTATTTTTTGTCCGACCCTTCCAAATCCAACCGGAGACTGGAGAATTAATTTCTATCCAGCCACCTTCTTCTTTTCCAGTGACAGAGACTTTGGTTCCTGCTTTCACAACATCCCCTGTTTTCTTTCGTCCATCCACAGAGCGTACATTGGATGAACTAAGAACAACAACACAACTGTTTTTTACTTCATTTTTAGCTGGCTTGGTAATTTGATTTTTAACAGTTTCAGGCGAGGATGGTATTTGACGACTTGCAAAAATCACCCCGATTGCAATGACAAAGGTAGCCGTACCTGCCCCAATTAGCAGTGGCAAATTCTTGGGGGATTTAAATACAGAATTCAGGCTAGACGGCGAACTAATCGGCGCTTGGGCTGGATTTCCAGGCGCAATTGTCACCGTGTTCTGCGTGGGGGGAGCGGTTGGTGGCGTTGCTTCATCAACGGCGCTAGCCGGAGAATCCACCGGCTTTTCGGATGAATTGCCTGTAGCTATGGTTACGGTATTGTCCGTAGGGGGCGCGATCGCCGGGGTGGAAATAGGAGCAGGGGCGTTATTGGGCGAGACGTGGGGATTGGTGCGTTCTTGAAGCGAGCGCAGTGCCTTATTTGCCGACACAGAACCGTCTTTCCAGTAACCGCGCACCTTCTGTCCCAAGACTGCGGCGATCGCTGCCGGGGAATTCGGATTGGTTAGGGAAGCAAGCGATCGCAATGCCTCGGTTGCTGACTGGTAGCGGAATTTGAAGTAGTGGCGTACCATTTGACTCAGGACAGCGGCTAACCCATCGCTAACTTGAGCCAAGTGCCGCCAGAGAATCTCCCCGCTGTCAGGATCTTCTGCTAATTGCCTGGGATTCAGCCCGGTCAAGGCTTGGATACCAATCATGCCGAGGGCGTAAAGATCGCTGCTGGGGCGGGGTCTGCCTTGTCCCTGTTCGCTAGGCATATAGCCTGGGGTACCAATCGCAACCGTCTCATTCATCCCTTCTTGAGCGATGACGGATTGCATCTGCACCTGTTTGACGGCACCAAAATCTACCAAAACTAACTTCTTATCGCAAGAACGGCGAATTAAATTATCCGGTTTGAGATCCCGATGAATCACCCCGTTCTCGTGTACAAATTCCAGAATAGATAATACTTCAGACAGCAGTTGAATCACCTGACTTTCGCTCCACTGCTGTCCTGGTGGCAGTTCTACACTTAGAGGCTGTCCGTCGATAAATTCCTGCACTAAGTAAAACTCTTCCTGCTCCTCAAAGTAAGCTAACAGCCGGGGAATTTGGTCGTGGTTCCCCAACTTTTCCAGAGTTTCGGCTTCGCTATTAAACAGGCGTCTCGCTGTTTGTAAAAATTCGGGATTGCTAGTCGCGGGTTTGAGGTGTTTAACAACGCAGGTAGGGTTCCCAGGTCGGCGAGTGTCTTGGGCAATGTAAGTATGACCAAATCCACCTTGGCCTAGCGCCTGGATCACCTGGTAGCGCTGGTCTAGTAATATGCCTATCATGGTGTCGCTGCCCTGAGCTGAGGTAAACCGTTTAACATAATTGAGTTTTTCCAAAAAGGAAGCAGTGTTTTCCGGATGTTTCATCAGATATGCACGGATTGCATATCTGATGAAAGAGCTACCCCCTTTCAGGGAATCGCTCTCTCCCGCCGCACTCTTGATTGACTGCGTATGAAAACCGCACTTTCGCGTCTTCTCTGGTGCCCAGTTGTCAAGGCTTCGACGGTCTCGCTAAAACCTCGACCTGACATCGGGAACCAGCGAATACTATGATACTGTTGTTCAAGGAATGAGGGGTATGACCCCCCATTTATATAAGGTAAGGCTGAAGGGCGCAGAGGCATTAACGCTAAAACTCAAACGATTTGCCGATTAAGCTGCCCTAAGCGTGTAGCTTGGGCAGGGTTGCATAAATGCCTTTGAGAATGCCATAACCTTGAGGGGAAGTGAGGGAAACCAATCAAAAGCCCCTTACTTTGCTGAGTTTTTGCACGCCTCGTTCGCTTCGCTTCAAAAAGGGATAGGAGTCATGGCTGAACTCAATCTGCGTCTACGAGAGGGAGATACAGAAAGAACGATTACGGTGAATCGGGATGAATTTACGATCGGTCGTTTGCCAGAATGCAACTTGCATTTGCCTTTCGAGGGAATTTCCCGGTGTCATGCCCGCTTTTTGAAAACGCCTTCTGGGGCGTGGACAATTGAGGATATGGGCAGCAAAAACGGAACGCGATTGAATGAACGCCCTGTCATCTCGCCTCAACAGGTAAATCACGGCGATATTCTTTGGCTGGGAGATATTAGCCTGAATATTCTTTTGAGCCATCCTGCTCAACCCCATCTAACACAGCTGGTGGAACCCGTGGCTCAAGGAACCACCATCTTTCGCAATGTTCAAGAGCTGCAACAGCAGTGGATACAAGCGGAAGGGACGCTAGACGTAGTTAGCAATAAGGAAAAAGCGATCGCTCGGCTCAAAGATTTAGTGAATATCGCCAAGAATTTGAGCGCAGCTGAATCGATCGAAGCAATTTTCTACCAGGTGCAGGAAGTCGTTTTCCGCGAACTTCAAAGCATTGAGCGCTTGGCATTGTTAATTGATGTAGAGGGTTCCGGCAAACTAGAATTGCTGAATGCCGCCACTAGAGATATTTTGGAACAGCAGAATCTAACGGCAAATGGCACTTGGATTAGCCGCACCATTTGTCAAAAGGTATTTGCCGAGAAAGTCGCAATTCAAACCGCTGATGCCCAGATGGATAAAAGGTTTGAGGGGCAACAGAGCATTTTAGTCAAAGGGATCAAGAGCGCGATCGCCGTCCCGCTTTGGGATGAAAATAAAGTAGTCGGTGTTCTTTATGCCGATGCTCATCTTTCCTCTAGCCATTGGACGAAAGGAGGCGAGGAAGACCTCAGCTTTTTTTCGGCTTTAGCAAATCTGGTCGCATCCGCAGTCCAACGTTGGCTGTTAACGCGGAAACTGAGAAACGAAGAAACCATTCGGACTCGGCTAGAGCGCTATCACTCCCCTGCCGTTGTACAGCATATTATGACCCTGGGGGCATTAGAGGATGGTCGTCTCACGCCTGCGGAGGTTGATATCAGCATTCTCTTTGCCGATATTGTTGGCTTCACTGCCCTTTCGGAACGGTTGAGTCCTACAGAAATTGCCCAATTACTCAATGATTTCTTCGAGGAAATGCTACAGGAGGTTTTTACCGCTGGAGGAACGTTAGACAAGTATATTGGAGACTGCATCATGGCATTTTTTGGCGCTCCGGAACCTCAACTGGATCATGCCGACCGAGCTTTCGCCGCCGCCAAGGGAATGCTGACTCGTCTAGAGAAATTAAATGCCGCTCGAGTCTGGCGCGAACCGCTGCAAATTCGGGTTGCTATCAATAGTGGCAGAGCCGTGATTGGAGATGTCGGTAGCTCTCAAAGAGTAGACTATACCGCTTTAGGAGCAACGATTAATTTAGCCTCCCGCATGGAAGGAATCTGCCCCCCCGGTGAATGTGTCGTCAGTGAAGCCACGCATTCTTTGCTGAAGCGATCCCAAGACTTGCAGACGGTAGGAGAACACCATTTCAAAGGCATAGACCGACCTGTCAGAGTTTATCAAACCAAGCGGCATTAAAGTGCTGGCTCCCCTCTGAGTTTTAGTGGAGCGAAAGGGCGGATTTCGAGTTTTCGGCTAAGACCAAGCCAAACCCTTTCTCAACGACGAAATCGAGGAGTTTATCGCTTCTCCTCACCAGCCCAAAAAATTTATTCCTCACCTTCCCCGTATCGGGGTGGGTTAGCCAGAGGTGGAAAGAGGTTGAGCAGAAGGTTAACCGAAAAGGAGCTGGGTGCGATTTCCCGGTCGTTGCGACCTATGGCAACACAGCGTATCATCTGTCGAAGGATTTCGTCAGAGTTAAGATGGTGGCAGTAATTGCCGGGAAAACGCATATATTTGTGGGTGCTTTCTTTGACTATTGCTTTGTCCAGGAGTTTTAGCAAGCCTTGTTCGCCTTGGTTCAAGGAGGTTTAGAGTCATGGCTGAACTCAAGCTGCGCCTACAAGTTGAGGAAAATGCTGAAAGCACCGTCACGGTGGATAAAGAGGAATTTATTATTGGTCGTTTGCCAGAATGCGATCTGTACTTGCCTTATTTTGAAATTTCCCGCTGTCATGCCCGGTTGTTAAATACACCGGATGGCGTGTGGGTAGTCGAAGATATGCATAGCACAAACGGAACGCGGTTAAATGACCGTCTGCTAGCAGCGCCCCAAAGAGTGAATCATGGGGATGTTATTCAGATGGGTCATGTTTTCATCCACGTTCTTTTAGCCAGTTCTCCTCAACAAAAGACTCAACTCAATCCCATCAATGCAGATCCGATCCCCGAAGAAGTGACTATTCTTCGCAATGCCAAAGAACTGCAACAGCAATGGATACAAGCGGATGATGAAGGGAGTAATATTGCGAATCCCCACAAAGCGATCGCTCGGCTGAAAGACTTGGTTGATATCGCCAGATGTCTGAATTCTGCCGAATCGATCGAAGCAATTTTTCAGCAGATACAAGAAATTGTTTTCCGCGATCTCATTAGTATCGATCGGTTGGCATTGTTGATTGATGTCGATTGTTCGGGGGAACTTGAATTACTTCAAGCAGCAGCGAGAGATATTTCTCAGCAGGAAAATCTCGCCGCAGATGGCAGTTGGATTAGCCGCACCATTTGTCAAAAAGTATTTACGGATAAAGTCGCCATTAAAACTGCTGATGCCCAGATGGATGAACGGTTTGAAGGCGAACATAGTATTTTAGCCAAGGGCATTCGCAGCGCTCTAGCGGTTCCTCTGTGGGATGAAAATCAGGTAGTCGGCGTTCTTTATGCCGATGCCCATCTTTCTTTTACCCATTGGAACAAAGGAGGCGATGAAGACCTCAGCTTTTTTTCAGCTTTAGCGAATTTGGTGGCGTCGGCGGTGCAACGCTGGCTGTTAGCAGAGAAACTCAGAAGCGAAGCCAACATTCGACACCGACTAGAACGCTATCACTCTCCTTCAGTTGTGCAGCATATTATGAATGTAGGGGGATTAGAAGGCGGTCGTCTTACCCCCACAGAAGGCGAAATCAGCATTCTCTTTGCCGATATTGTTGGCTTTACTGCGCTTTCGGAACGCTTAACTCCGACAGAAATTGCCGATTTGCTCAATAGTTTCTTTGAGGAGATGCTCAAAGAAGTTTTTGCCGCCAGAGGAACGCTAGATAAATTTATTGGAGATTGCATTATGGCATTTTTTGGCGCTCCAGAACCCCAGCCGGATCATGCCGACCGGGCTTTTGCTGCCGCTTGGGGAATGCTAGAGCGTTTGGAGCGGCTGAATGCTCGTAAGTTCTTCCAACAACCGCTGCAATTGCGGATAGCGATTAACAGCGGTAAAGCAGTAGTTGGAGATGTGGGCAGCTCTCAGAGGGTAGACTATACCGTCTTAGGCGCTACGATTAATCTTGCCTCGCGGATGGAAGGGATTTGTCCCCCTGGTGAATGTGTCGTGAGTGAAGCCAGCTATTCTTTGCTAAGTCAACCGAAAGATTTGTCTCCGATGGGAGAGTACCGTTTCAAAGGGATTGACCGACCGATAAGGGTTTATCAGACTCGCAGGCAGAGCGTTATCCACGATGGTATTCAGTCGGGTTAGAGATGAGCTTAAAGCTGGAACCCCATTTCTTGCAATCCTTGGCGGAGTCTAGCGGCTTCCTCTGGGTTGTGTTGCTCGTGAAGCGCGATCGCTTTCCCAAATGCTTCTAAACTTTCGATTACGTTCCCCATTTTCAACAGGGCAACTCCCAGATTTTGATACGCCTCTGCATAGTCTGGGTTCAGTTGAATCGCTTGGCGGTAAGCAGCGATCGCATCCGGCAAACGCCCGATTGCTTTTAATGCCATGCCTAGATTGTACTTTCCGACCGCAAAACTAGGGTCAATTTGTAAGGTCGTTTCATAAGCTTTTTGAGCATTAGTAAAATCCCCAGATGCTATCAACAAGTTGCCTAAATTGTTATAAGCCCCTAGTTTAAGTTTGGGCAGAATTGGTTGTTGAATGGCGACTTGATAGTGTGTTGCTGCTTGTGCAAGATCGTTCACACGAGTATAGGCATTGCCCAGATGGTAGTGCAGCTCGTATAAAATAGAAGCATCGATCTGTGTCGATTTTAAGCCGCGCTTTAGGATTCCGATTCCCTTACTAATTTTCCCGGTTTCTATATAAAGCGCCCCCAATTTACAACAATCATAGGGATCGTTGGGATGGCTTGCCAGATAGCCTTCCATCGCCGCCTGTGCCCTATCGAATTTGTTTAAAGATGCGATCGCTCCCGGTTGATAGCCATAGTGCAAAATTGCGACATCCGACAGAGAAACGATCTGCCACTGGGGTTCTCTCTGCAACAGTTGGGCAACGCTATCATCCACTAGGGAATGGTAAGGACGAGAAAAGCGCACGTCTGGGTGATTGCGAAATAGACGAGAAACCAGGGAATAGGGCGATTGGGATGCTCCGACTTCTTGCCGAATTAGGTTGATAACGAGGTTGAGATCGCTTTCCATCGCTTGCTTCATCTGCGGCACAATTTCCGGTGTCAGCACTTCATCCGCATCCAGCACCAGCACCCAATCTCCCTGAACGTACTTCAACGACTCATTCCGCGCTGCTGAAAAGTCATTGCACCATTCAAAGTGATAAACCTTCGCCCCAAATTCTCTGGCAATTTCAACGGTTTTGTCAGTGGAGCCGGTATCCAGCACCACCATTTCATCTACCACATCTTTGACACTATTCAAGCATTGTGGTAAAGACGATTCTTCGTTTTTAACAATCATGCAGAAGCTTAGCTTCATTGGACACCATGAACTGGCTTAAGGGACTCGTGGTTATTTTAAATGCGATCGCATAAAGCTAATTAAACAGTAAAAAAAGAATTCTTTTTTTGCCTGCCCTTCGGTAGATAGGGATCAAAACTTATATATTTTTGATGTGTAACAGCATACAAAATTTCGGCTCCTGGCTAAAAATTGGATTTCCTGCTCTGAACCAACTTGCAAAACGGGAGTTTATAATACATTTGTTCTTCCGAAACAGGGTAGACTTGTATGACCCTTGGTACCTTGAATCACCTAAGCTTGACGGTTAGCGATCGCTCAAAATCGGAACCGTTTTATAACGCAATTTTGGAATTCATGGGCTACCAGCAGGTGGAGAAAAATGATGAGTTTATTATGTGGTGGTCAAAGGATGTCGGGGCAATTTTGATTTATGCCGCGAATCCAGATTCCCCGAACAAACTACACGATCGATACTCGCCAGGACTACACCATCTTGCCTTTAACGCCGACAGCCGCGAACAGGTAGATAACTTATACAACCTGATTCTTGAACTAGGCGCTACAGTCCTCGATCCGCCAGCCGAATACAACCAGTATGCACCGGGCTACTACGCTGTCTTCTTTGCCGATCCCGATGGGATCAAACTGGAATTGGTTCATATGCCCAATCTACCCTAGAGCACTTTCCTGCTCGCTGGATCTTGCGGTTTCTAGGTGCCCTTCTGCCTGATTTACTGACAGCGAGGATGACGCCCTCCTTGGTCGCAAATTAAGTCAATTTGCTTGGCATCTAAATTCTTGGCTTGAGAAAAATCGACGCCCTTAACACGAGCCAAGGATGCGGCATTGGGTGCCTCTTGAATGAATTGATCCGACTGCACGGGTTTTGGGGCGGCAAAGGTTGCCCCCTTCAAATTAGCTCCTGCGAGATTCGCCCCACGCAGGTCTGCCGCACTCAGATTTGTGTTTTGTAAATTGGCATTTTGCAGCTGAGCCTGAGCGAGATTAGCACCAACCAGCCTGGTGGCGCTGAGATCGGCTTTTTGGAGATTGGCGTTCCAAAAATCTGCTTCCGAAAGGTCTGCTCCTTGCCAGTTGGAGTTCGTCAGCAGCGCAAAGGGAAACTTAGCCCCGACAGCGCTAACTTGTCCGAGACGGGCGCTAGAGAGATTGGACTGGGTAAAGTTGGCATTGGCTAAATCTGCACCCGTCAGGCTGGCATTTTCTAAGACGGCTTGACGCAAATCTGCACCAATTAGCTTGGCACTACTGAGATTTGCACCCACGAGTTGAGCCTGGGACAAATTAGCCCGATTCAAGGTGGCACGGATTAGGTTGGTGCGATTCAGGGGGACACGGCTCAAAAGAGCGCCACTGAGGTTCGCTTCTTTAAGATCGGCTCCATTGAAGTCGGTAATCCAATCGTCAAAGGTGCCCAGACGCCCATCCTCACCGGCACCCAAGAAGCGGCTATTCCGTAAACTGGCACCTGTGAGGGAGGCTCCTTTGAAGAGAATCCCAGAAAGGTCAGCTTTGTCTAGAACCAGAGTAAATGGAGCAGGCTCTTGGCGTACCTGTGCGAGGTCGGTGCGACTGAGATCGACCTTGTGGACTTGAGTGGGGTAGATGCTGAGAATTTTAGCGATCGCGCGTTGAGTGCCCACGAGCCGCCTTGCAATCAACTGTCGCTCTACGAATCCACTTCCTTGCAGCAGCGCTTCGTCCTTTTGCAGGGAAAGATTTAAGCGCTGCAAGTAGGGTAAAGCTTCCGGACCCGTACTGACTAAGGTTTGCCCAATTGTCTCCATCAAAGCAGGTACCCTTTCTTGACCCAGCAAATCTACTAAGAAGGGAATCGCCCGCGAGTCGTCCAACCTTGCCAGCGCCAGAATAGCACTCCGTCGTTCTTCTAATTGGTTAGGGGAAGATTGACTTAACCGCTCGACCAGCGCCAAAAACACTTTGTTATTCTGTTGCTTGGACGAGCGCCAATTTGCCTGACTTTGAATGTACATTTGAGTGCCGACGAAGGTTCCCAAGACAGCACTCATGCAAGAAAAGCCGACAATTATCAGCGTCAGACTGGGGTTTTGGCGCATCCAATCCCAAAGATGCAGCGATCGCTTGGAAGAGGGTTTGGAAGATTGAGAAGTCAGGGCAATGCTTGTGATGGTTTCCCTTGCTCGCTTCGCTGGCTGTTCGGTTCCCGGCAATTGGTTTAACTGAGGAGCATTCCGCGACCGATCGGGTACAAAAGCCCTGGCTCCATCGATGACAAAGGTTCCAGCGATTCTATCGTGCAAGGTGCGACGTTCGGGATTGAACAGCGCGATCGCATTTTCCCCCAGCCACATCAAAGCAGACAATCCCAGCAAAATCCCCAAATCTGGAAAAGCACCGCTGTAGCGCCATATCAGATAAGCCATCGAAAGCGGCAATCCCCACCTGCCGACTCCCTCTCTCCAAATCGCGCGAATCAATCCCGGCGGGTCGCCTGATTCTTGTACTACTTGGACGCCTAGCCAGCCCTTGGGCGAGGTTTGTCCGGTTTTGCCCACTTTATACAGTTGCCAGCCTACGATCAGGACAGGAGCCACCAGCGCCCCGCACCAAAACAAATTGGTAAGTGGAGCAACTCGTTGGTTGCTTGCGCGTCGGGGAATTGCCAACGTTTGAGCGATCGCATCCTCGGTGGTTGCTAGCACTGGGTTGAGAGGAACGGTTTCCTGAGAGACACACGCGCCAGCATTCGTACAAAACTTGGCGGCAAGACCGATGCTATAGGGAACTAAAGCACTCGCAACCACTAGCGAGACTTCCACAATCGTGGCAGCACCCCGTCGGGTACCCAGTGGTAGTCGGTGCATCTGTATCCGCCAAGACGGGCTTTTGCGATTCGAGCTTTTTTTCACGCTTTGGGTAGCCATTCGAGCATTCCACAAATAGCAGTTAGCTGTTCGCTTCCAGCAAATTTTGTCCGGGCAGGCAACCCTTATTTTGCTGGTAATCCGCTCAATTTAATCAACCTGCCCTACGTCCTTAGACGAATATACTCGTCCGGAGTCCATAGTCCTCATTGCTACCCAAAAAATTAAGACTTGCTAATCGGGGGACTTGGGGGCAATAAACAGTTTGTACGCCAAATACACTAACCCTGCCAAGATGCCGAGACTAATCAGGGATGCAACTAGATACAAAACGCTTCTGATTAGCCCAAAACCAACCAAAGCCGCGACGGCGACAACAGCAACTTTACCAGCACCAGGAAGCCCTTGAAACCAGTTAGCAATTTTGTTGAACAGAGACTGAATTGATTGAGATTCTTTAGGTTGAACCTGGAGAGGTTTCCCCGGTTCGGTTTCTATCATTGGCGCGGGAGGGTTGCTCTGATTGATTTGAGCATCTAGTTCTTGGAGTTTACGCTCCCAGTCTTGATTTTCTTGAGGATTCATCTTTTGTTTTTATAGTGAGTGACGAAAATGACGGTTACAAATGAAAAACTGACAGTCAAGCATGTATTGTCTTGGTGATTTAAACAAAAGTTTGTTTTAGCAACACCATGACTTAAAAAAGAAGAAATTTTAGCGCCCTCTCAGATACGTGACACTTTAAGAAAAGGAACACACTCGAAACACCTTTATTTACTTCTGTAGGACACTTATAGTAAGACTTCCTTAAAAAGGCAAGGGGATGACGAAATGAAGATGCTTCGCAAATGGATAGTTATTCCCACAACCTTGGCGTTAATCTTAACAGGCGCTGGGGCGGCTCGTAGTGATGCCCCAGTGTTAGAACTGTCGTCGAAGTTGTCGAACGATCCGGTCGTCCTCAACGGGGCTTCTGGCGGTCAAACAAGTAGTAATTGCGGTTATATCTCCCAAACCCCGAATCAAGTTGTTCGGGTAACGGCAGATCGGATCGATTACTTGCGGTTGAGTATCCAAAGCAGTGGCGAGCCTACGCTTCTGGTTGATGGCCCAGGAGGACGATTCTGCGTGTTGGCAGATAGTGTTTCTGGAGATAAGCCGGAGATTTCAGGAGTTTGGCTTCGGGGGGATTATAACGTTTATGTCGGCGATCGCGCGGGTGGCACCCATCCTTATACTCTATCGATTACTGGACAGAATAAATAATCGGTCATTCGTCAGTCGTAATTAATCAAAAACGAGTGACGAATCACTTGATTTTTTTCTAGTCTTCCAGAGAGCGGGCGGATACCTCAACGGCTTCAACGTCAATCGTTCCGGGAGGCGTCAAACGGTTAAAGTGTCCCTGTTCGATTTTGAGCGACTCGCCACAATTGGGGCACTGGCACTCGGTTCGATTCAAAGCTGTAAATTCATAGCTACAGACGGGACATTGGTCGGCAATGAGGTTGCGTTGCAACCACCAGCGAAAGCCTAGGAAAGCAAGGACTGGTGCAACGAGGATTAAACCTATCAGAATCAGAAAAGATTTCACCAACCAGCCAAGCCCAATCGACCCTAGCAACCAAATGATTAGCACCAGGGTAAGCCAAGAGCCGACGCCAGAAAGCTTGAATTGAAAGGAATTGGGGCTGTTCTGGTTCACGGCAGTCTCCAACAAAAGCAAGGTAGTATGGACTACTTCCATCCTAAATCAGAATCGATTCTCTCTGAGAACAGAGGCCGTTCAGTATTGATTTTCAAACGTGCCTAATCGCATTCAATTCAAACAAGCAGCTGTTTTAATTGCTGGGCAAGGGCATCTTTTCCAAACAAAGCGAGGCTTTGTTCTCGCAACCACTGAGGGTCGCAGCGCTGGTCGTCCCCTTTGAGGATTTCAATACAGGCATTTGCCACGGCTTCTGGATTGCGATGGGGGACGCGCCAGCCTAAACGTCCATCCTGAAGGGGGTCAGCAGAGCCATCATCGTTACCGGATAGGACGGGGATGCCACAAGCCATTGCCTCTAAATAGACAATGCCAAAGCCTTCTTGGGAAGGCATGATGTAAGCATCAGCGACGCGGTAATGGTCTACCAGGTCTTCGGTGGGAACGAACCCAGCAAAGATAACCCGGTCGGCAACTCCTAAATCTTGGGCAAGCTGTGCTAGTCGGGGTTGATCGTCGCCGCGACCGATCACCAAATATTTGACTTCTGGGAATACTTGAGCGATCGCAGGGATGGCTCGAATGGTAACGTCTACGCCTTTGTAGATATCGCCCGACCACAGCCGCGCTACAGTCATCAAAACTTTGGCACCGCCAAGATTATACCGTTCGATCAATGCGGGTGGCTTCGGGCCTGGAGTAAAGTAATTCCCATCCACCGCACAGGGTAGCATTTGCACTTTCTTGGGGTCTAGGTCATTCACCGCGCAGGCGCGATCGCGGCTATAGCGACTAATTGTCCAAATTCCCTCCGCCTGCTTGAGTGCCCTTCGTTCTTGATTGGCTAAGGGTTCCCAAAATTCTTTTCCGTAAGTCAGCACCGTATAGGGAATCCCCAGCGGCTGACACAGCAGCCTTACCAACGGTGACAGATTAATATGACCACAAAAAACATGGTGGGGACGGCGTTGTAACAGACAAGCTAGCAGTGAAGTTGCTAGCCTTAAGCGTCCCTTTTGGGGATTTTGGTTTTTGAGATAATGAAATTTGAGGTTTTTTCCCTCAAAGGGATTTGGGCAGCCAACGCCATCCCGTAGCAAAAATACCTCGCCTTTGGCTTGATTTCCCAATGAGGTATAAGACTGCAAAATATCCTTAACGTAGGATTGGATGCCCCCTTCGCATCCAAAAACTTCCAGAAAAATAAATATATGGTTTGCGACTGGTTTAACAGTCGGCTCTAAATAATCTATCTTTTCTCCCACTTCAATAATCCCTGAATTTTAGGAGTTTTGTTCCATCTGGGCGATGGACGGCACCTCAGCACTTTGTAAACGTTCCAAGTCCTTCAACACCATTTTTTCCAAAAGACCCTCGAAGCTAACTTGCGGTTCCCAGTTGAGTTGGCGCTTGGCTTTTTCTGGATTTGCCACCAGATGGAAATGTTCATCCGATCGCAGAAACTTGGGATCGACAACGACATAACGAGTCCAATCTAGCCCCACACACTCAAAAGCAGTCGCCACCAATTCCCGAACGCTGTGTAACTGACCCGTCCCAATCACGTAGTCTTCTGGTTCATCTGCCTGCAACATCCGCCACATTGCTTCCACATGATCGCCAGCATAACCCCAGTCGCGTTTGGCGTCCAGGTTGCCCATTTCCAGGCGATCGCTTAACCCCAATTTAATCGATGCTGCCGCTAAAGACACCTTCCGCGTGACAAAATTTGGAGGTCGTCTCGATGACTCGTGGTTGTATAAAATACCGCTACAGGCAAACCAACCGTAGCGCTGTCGGTGATGTACCATCGTCCAATGAGCGTGCAACTTTGCCGCTGCGTAAGGGTTCATCGGGCGAAAAGGTGTATTCTCATCTTGAGGCGACCGATCCACCTGCCCAAACATCTCGGAACTGCTGGCTTGATAAAACCGCGTGTTCAATCCAGCCAGACGCACTGCATCTAACAGCCTGGTCGCCGTACCCGTTACCAAGTCCAGCGTTCCCAGCGGGTCTTGCCACGAATCTGGGACGAAACTGGGAGCGGCTAAATTATAAATTTCTTGAGGCTGTAGTTGTTCCACTACTTCCAACAGAGTCGCGCTATCCCTCATGTCAACCGCACAAACCTCAATCTGGCTGGCGAGGGAACCCAGTTTAGCCAGACTGGATTGGCGGTGCAGCGGTACCAACCCAGCCACCCGATAACCCCGTTCCAAAAGTAAACGGCTGAGATAGTAGCCGTCTTGCCCAGTGATTCCTGTAATTAGCGCTGTCTTTGCCATGAGTCGAGTTTAACCACTTAATGTTGCATTGGGGCTGGAGTTGGGTTCAGGCAGCTACATCCTCTGTTCTTTTATACTTTGCTTTCTCGGAAGCGACCAGATAATACTTAACGCCCGTAGATGCTTCAAAAGCAGCACAAAAGCACTGCTTTTGAAACCCACAGGCGTCAAGGATAACAAATGATTGTCTTAAAACAGACCCAATGTCAGAGATTTGTCAATGGGGAAGGTGGCACCAATACCCAACCAGAGGGTAAAGAAGGTTCCAAACAGGAAAACCGCCGTGGCGACTGGGCGACGGAAGGGATTTTGGAATTTGTTGACGTTCTCAATGAAGGGAACGAGAATCAAGCCCAAAGGAATCCCTGCCATGCAGGCGATACCCAGCAGTTTATTGGGTAGAATCCGCAGAATTTGGAAAACAGGCCAGAAGTACCATTCTGGGAGAATTTCCAGAGGAGTGGCAAAGGGGTTTGCCGGTTCGCCAATCATCGCTGGGTCAAGCACAGCCAGACCCGTACACAGTGCAATCGTCCCCATAATTACTACAGGGAAAATGTAGAGTAGGTCGTTGGGCCAAGCGGGTTCGCCATAGTAGTTATGACCCATGCCTTTGGCAAGTTTTTCACGTAACTGCGGATCGGTTAGATCCGGCTTTTTTTGGGTTCCCATTGTTCTATGTGTTCTCCTATGCGTTTTGAAAGCTTTGAGCTAAGCAAGAGGCAAAGTGGTCAGGGGGTAATAGAGAGATAGATAATGCAGGGAAGAAAAATGACTTTCCCACTTTCTCTCCTCTCCCCATTGGGCGTTGGACAGGGGCTGGATATCTCCTGCCCTGCTGTAGGGACGGAGATATCCCGTCTCTACAGCACTCAGTACTCTTTACAATGGGCCAGAGATGCCTTGCTTGCGAATCATCAAGAAGTGTAGCAACATGAAGACGGCAATCAGCCAGGGCAGCACAAAGGTATGCAGGCTGTAGAAGCGTGTCAGAGTGGCTTGTCCAACGCTGGAACTCCCGCGCATCAGCTCGACGATTTGATCGCCGACCAAGGGAATCGCAGCAGGGACGCCAGAGACAATCTTAACGGCCCAGTAACCAACCTGATCCCAAGGAAGTGAATAGCCGGTGACGCCGAAAGAAACGGTGATCACAGCCAGAGTGACACCCGTTACCCAGGTCAACTCGCGGGGCTTTTTGAAACCGCCGGTGAGGTAAACCCGAAAGGTGTGCAAAATCATCATCAGCACCATCATGCTGGCAGACCAGCGGTGGATGGAGCGAATCAGCCAACCGAAGTTGACGTCCGTCATCAGGTACTGGATGGAGGAAAAAGCCTCGGTGACGGTCGGCTTGTAGTAAAACGTCATGGCGAATCCAGTGGCAAACTGGATCAAAAAGCAAGTCAGTGTAATTCCACCCAGGCAGTAGAAGATATTTACGTGGGGAGGCACATACTTGCTGCTGACGTCATCGGCAAGCGCCTGAATCTCCAGACGCTCCTCAAACCAGTTGTAGGCTTTTGAATCAGTTACCTGCTTAGAAAACATGAACCCAGAGTTCCTAAAAATTTATTGCTGTTTTTGACACGAGCCAACCCCATGAGACAGTTTTCCGCTCTTTTCGGGGGCATGAAGCTGCAATGGGGATCGGTAGACACCGCGATAGAGAGAAGTCTAGGCGTAGCCTCTACAAAAAATGTAACATAGCCCGAAAGGGGGATTCTGTGTCATGCACAAACGAGTGTTAAGGGTTGTATTCGTACTAATCATACAAACTATCTTTACGTTAAGTTGGTGGACTTCGCCAGCGATCGCTTTAACGGAGGAACAGCAGCTTTTATCGGAAGCATGGCGAATTGTCAACTATGCTTACGTGGATGACAGTTTCAATCAACAAAACTGGTGGATGGCTCGTCAGAAGGCGATCAAGCAGCCTCTGTCTAATCGTGAGGCGACTTACACGGCAATTCAAAATATGCTCAAAACTCTGGAAGATCCGTTCACGCGGTTTTTAAAACCCGACCAGTACCGAAGTTTACAGGTGAATACTTCCGGAGAGCTTCAAGGGGTGGGACTGCAAATTGCTCTTGATGCCGAGACGGGCGAGTTGCAAGTGGTGGCACCGATTGACGGTTCGCCTGCTGCGAAGGCGGGAATCCGATCGCGCGATCGCATCCTGGAAATTGATGGCATCCAGAGTGCCCAACTGACCCTCGATGAAGCCGCCGCAAGGATGCGGGGCGCTGCGGGCACAGAGGTGAGGCTCCTGATGCAACGGGAGACAAAAACGCCTGAAGAAATTACGCTAGTGCGATCGCGAATTGCCCTCAACCCCGTTTATGCAGTCTTAGATTCCAGCAGTTCTCGCCTCCCGGTGGGTTACATTCGCCTGAGTCAGTTTAGTGCCAATGCCCCAACTGAGCTGGCGAATGCCGTCACCAAGTTGGAGAAACAAGGGGCACAAGCTTATCTGCTCGATTTGAGAAATAATCCAGGAGGGCTTTTGCAGGCAGGCATTGAGATTGCGCGGATGTGGTTGGATGAAGGCACGATTGTCTATACGGTCAACCGACAAGGCATTCTGGGCAGTTTTGAGGCGTCTGCACCAGCTCTTACCCACGCTCCTCTCGTTGTTTTAGTGAATCAGGGAAGCGCCAGTGCTAGCGAGATTCTGGCTGGGGCACTTCAAGACAATGGTCGTGCCCAATTGGTAGGCGCTCGAACTTTTGGCAAAGGCCTAATTCAATCTTTGTTTGACCTCTCAGATGGGTCAGGATTGGCAGTAACGGTTGCCAAGTACGAAACGCCAAACCATCACGATATCAACAAGCTTGGCATTACGCCAGATCGGGAAGTGCCTCTGGAGCCAATTACGCTTGACCAGGTGGGTACGGAAGCAGACCAGCAATACAAAACGGCGTTGGAGGTGTTAACCGCTAATGCGGTCGTTGCGGATGCGGCTTGATTCAGGAGTCAGGACTGAAGAGTGAGGACTGAGGACTGAGGGCTGAGGAGTTAGGACTGAGGGCTGAGGGCTGAGGAGTTAGGGCTGAGGGCTGAGGAGTTAGGAGTTAGGACTGAGGAACTGAAGAGGCACAGGTGCTTCAGGGGCAGATGGATTGAGAGAATTCTTGCTTAGTGCTTGGTCCGTGCTTGGCACCGAACACAACGACTATAAACATTAACGGATATCGCCTAACGGCTGATAATAACAGCCTTCAGTTTTTTTATTTCTGTTGTGAGTAATACCAAAATCGCAAAAAAAGAAAATCTAGATAAAACTTAATAGTGCATTTACCGAAGCGAGTGCAGTAAGTTTGATTCCACAATGAAAGAGCAGTGTAAATTGGGAATCAAGCAATGCTCGGCTTGAGTGGAAATAGATTCTAGAAAAATCTGAGGCTGAGTGGGTTTTAACTGCGATCGCACGGGCCCATGCGATTGCTTAATTTTTAAGGCACGCCTACCACTGGTGAGAGTTTTTACCCCTAAATATAGCGATCGCGCTCATGGTTTTCCTGGCAAACGATCTTAGATACTCTATCAGTCGGTCAACAGTTTTATCTGTTGCCCACTCATTGCTGAAGTTTTTAGCTTCACAACCAGATTCCAGAGTGGTACTCATCGCCGGGGGTAAGTCTGACTTTACTCCGAGCGACCTGTGCCCGGAGAGACAATCAAAAGGAGCGCGGTGCGGGTATGCATCCCCAGAAGCAGGTGCTTTGGGCTTGCCGGAGCTGCTGACCCCGCCCAACTGTTTTTTGAATCTGGCAATGGGAAAGCCATCAGCAACCCATTGCGAGAATAAATGTGAGAATCAACACAGATGGTTGCCTTGTTCGTTGAAGCTGCGGAAGTTAACTCGAACCCTTAGCTCAACTCCAGAGACTCAAAGCAAGGTGCCCTCGTTGGTAATTTTGGGACTGGGCGATCGCTTCAATGTGATGTTGCACAGCTACAAAACCACTGAGAATTCTGAACTAAACGCCAATCCTTACGAGCTGTGTTTTGGCTTCGATCCGGCGATTGTGGGCAGTATTTGCGCCGAAATTTCTCGCGGGTTGCACTTAACCCCAGAAATCTCCCCTCTTTTCGAGCGAGCCATTGCCGATTGGTGCCCTCAACCCAATCTCCCAGCTTTGCAGAGCGAATTCACATCAACGCTGGTGAGTGCTATCTTAACCAGTCAAATTAGCACTCAGACTCCAGAAAAAGCAGATACAAATGCTTGTAGCAGTGCTGGGGCGAGTTTAATCGGCAACCCTACAACCGACATTCAGATTAAAACCGCCTTGTTGAGGGAGCCGGGAATCCAGGCGCACCTTGTCCAACCCCCCATTCCCCAGGCTGTAGTGCCGAGTTGGCAACAGCCAGAAAAGTTACTCCAAGAACTGCTACGAATTAGCTGGTCAAGCCAGGGAGCGCAGGTAATTTTGCAGCGTTCGGCGGTGTTGATTCAAGAGACTTTTGGGGTTAGTCGGTGTTTAATTGCGTTCTATAGCGCCAAAGATGAGCGTACCTTGTGGAGTGCGATCGCCCACGATTCATCTATCCCCCTTTCGGCTCGGCAAACTCACGATCCTGAATGGGCAAACATCGAACAGTGCCTTCTCAAACATCATCAGGGCAATCCTTGGGCAACTGAGCGAAACATTGGCTCAAGGGCTGCCGAATCTATCTTTTTGACCTGGTTGCATACACACCCGCAGAAAATCGAGCCGCGAGAGATGGCATCTCTACACGGTGCGTCTGGACTGGTTGGTTTGCTAGTGCTTGAGCAATGGGATGAGAAGCGGGAGTGGCAACCGGGAGAGCGGCAATTACTGCATCTGGCGCTGCAATTGGTAGAGCGAGGACACAACCTGGCGACGCTTTACCAGCAAGCGGAGGAACGAATTACTCATGCGGCGCTATTAAATCGGCTGGTTGCCCAAATCCGGGCTTCTTTAGAACTGTCCCATATCTTTGAAACGGTGACGCTGGAACTGGGTCATCTTTTGGTAGCAGATCGATGTTTGATTTTTCAGTATTTAGAGGAACAGCAGTGTTGGAAGCCGCTGACTGAGTATCGCGCTCATGCTGATATCCTCACAGCCATGAACTTGATCGTTCCCGATCAAAAAAACTGTTGTTCCAGAACGCTGCGAAATCTACAGGTTGTCCAGGTGAGCGATACGCGCTTAGTGGATGACCCGATGAATCGCTCTTTGGCGGCAAAATATCCGGGCGCTTGGTTGATGGTGCCAATTCACCGACAGCAAAAGATTTGGGGCTGCTTAACCTTCGCTCAGGATCAATTTCCCCGTTACTGGCACGAGTCGGAGTTAAGATTTATCACGACCGTTGCCGACCAACTAGCGATCGCTATCTACCAAGCAACCCTTTACCAACAAATTCAGGCGCAAAACCAAACCCTAGAAGCCTTGGTACGAGAACGCACCGCTGAGCTGGAAAGTTTCTTTGATGCTCACCCAGACTACATTTTTGTGGTCGAGCGCGAGAATCTGCGTCTGCGCTTTTGCAATCATGCTTTTGCTCAAAGGATGGGGTTTGACAACCGATATGCCGTTCAGGATCGGTCGATTCTAGAATGCTTCCCGCCTCTGATTGCTAAGTCGTTTGCCAAACAAAATTTGCGGGTTTTTGAATCGGGAGAAACGCTACACGAACAGGAAACCCTAGTTTTCCCAGATGGGATTCACCACTTCGACACTTCCAGAGTGCCGTTGAAGCACTCTAATGGTGAGGTTTATGCTTGCTTGGGGACTTTCCGTGAAATTACGGAGCTAGTGGAGACGAAGCAGGCGCTATCTCTGAGAACCGAGCAGTTGCAAGATGCCTTGACTGCTGCGAATGCAGCTTCTCAGGCGAAAACTGAGTTTCTAGCAACCATGAGTCATGAATTGCGGACACCGCTCACATCTGTGATTGGGATGTCCTCCGCTTTAATGCAACCGTATTTTGGCGAACTGAGCGGAAAACAGAAAGAATATCTCAAGATTATTCACAATAGCGGACAGCACCTGTTGCAGCTGATTAACGATATTCTCGATTTATCTAAGATTGAATCCGGTAAGGCGTCTTTAACCCTCAGTCAGTTTTCTCTGCGTCAGGTAGGGATTGAAAGTTTGGAACTGCTGCAAGAAAAGGCTCAAGTCCAACAGGTGAAGCTAACAGGGGATTTCGCTGAGTTGCCTCCAGCCGATGAATTTTGGGGGGATGAACGGCGCGTGCGGCAAATCTTGCTGAATCTACTCTCGAATGCGGTAAAGTTCACACCACCAGGGGGTGAGGTATGGCTGCGGATGCAGTGTGAAAGTAACCAGGCGATGATTGAGGTGGCAGACACGGGAATTGGGATTCCGATGGAGAAACAGCATCTTTTGTTTGAGGCGTTTCAACAAATTGATAGCTCTCTGCATCGGCAGCACGAAGGGACTGGGTTGGGATTGGCTTTAACTCGCCAGTTGGTGGAGATGCATGGCGGCACGATTAGCTTCCATTCAGAGGTAGATGCGGGAACGGTATTCGTGGTTTATCTTCTAGCCCAAAATCCAAAGTGAAGGGGTGAGAGAGAATCGGTCGCAAAGAATAAATAAAATCTAGCGACATCTAGCGACTCTCGACTTTGTTTTCGGCAAACCTTCAAAACAATCGGTCGGGATATCCCCTGGGTTTTCTACAATGGAATGGGGTGTTCCATCCGATGTGTCCCGATTGGGTGGAGATGCACAAATGGTGTTAAGGATGGTGTCAAGGACAGCCAGTTGAAGTTTTACGTGCTGGATGCGGCTGTTCCTTCGAGGGGTTATAAGTCGGGATGGTGGCGCTGTATTCTGGAGAATCTGCTTGCACTTTGCTCTTTTAAGCAATTGGCTGGCACGTTAATTGCCAATCTGGAATGGCTAATTGCTAGCCAGTTAATTCTCCTGTAGACCAATTCAGATTTAGATCATGGAACTCTGGTTGCTCCTACTGTTACTAGGACTGTTTACTTACTTCATCGTGAAGCGCAGTGTTGCCAGCATCACCCGAACCCCAATCTGGCTTTTGTGGATGGTGATGATGACACCGGCATTCATTTGGAGTGCCTGGATTTTGGTCTACGGTGAAGATAAGCGAATGCCGCCAGCTTTGGAGATTGCCCCGTTTATCATTTGCCCGATATTGTACTGGCTGCTAATTCAGTGGGGGCGTCGAGATTTTACCCCGCCGCCAAAACCGCAAGAAATGGTGGCAGAACAAGCTCACAATCCATCTGAGGTACAGCCTGTTTCTGCTAGCGACGCAGGAAGTACTGTCCGTCCGATTGATAAAACGGAAGAAACGAATCTTCGCAATTGCTTTCCCTGGTCTATCTATTACCTCCAGAACATCGATTACCGACCCCAAGCGGTAATTTGTCGCGGCAAGTTGCGAACGAATCCGGAGGTGGCGTACCAGACAGTTCGGGAGAATATTGAGAAATTATTTGGCGATCGCTTCTTTGTTGTCTTTCAAGAAGGTTTGAATGGGAGTCCGTTCTTCGCACTGGTTCCCAATCCCCAAGCTCACTCGCAGGCACAGCAGCAAACCGAACCTTTAAAACGACCGGCTTTAGCCATAGGGCTGCTGCTTGTAACTTTGTTTACCACTACTTTAGTTGGGGTGGAAATTTCAGAAGTTTCTAACGCCGCACTGCAATCTAATCCTGCTTTGCTGTTAAAAGGACTACCCTATGCTTTGGCATTGGTAGCTATCTTAGGCATCCACGAACTCGGTCATTACCTGAGTGCCCAATATTACAAAATTCGCACCACGCTGCCTTACTTTATCCCCGTTCCTTTTTTCTTGGGCACATTTGGAGCGTTCATTGGGCGGCGATCGCCCGTACCCAGTCGCAAAGCGTTATTCGATTTGGGCATTGCTAGTTCCCTCGCTGGTTTTGCAGTAACTTTACCGCTGTTGTTTTGGGGATTGGCACACTCAGATGTGGTTGCTGTGTCGGAGCAGTCGAGTATCTTAAACTTCACTTCTTTGAATCCCCGGTTTTCCCTGTTATTAACTTTGCTAAGTAAATGGGCGCTGGGATCTGAACTGACAGCAAACATGGCAATCAAGCTTCACCCAGTGGGAGTGGCGGCTTATATCGGTTTTATCTGGACAGCGTTTAAGTTGATGCCGGTAGGACATCTGGATGGCGGTCACATTGTCCATGCCATGTTTGGACAACGAAATGGGGCGATGATTGGTCAAATTAGCAGACTGCTGATGCTGGGATTGTCTCTTGTTCAGCCAGATTTGTTTATTTGGGCAATATTCTTATTCTTGATGCCAGTTTCTGATGAACCGGCGCTGAATGATGTGAGCGAACTTGACAACAAGCGCGATCTCTGGGGATTGTTAGTTTTGGCGCTTTTAGTGAGCATTCTATTGCCAGTGCCAGGAAATCTCGCGCAGTTGTTGAAGGTTTGATTCAGATAATTGAGTAAAAGGTAATTGGTAATTGGTAAAAAGTTTTAAGGGAGACGCGATTAATCGTGTCTGAGTTATGAGTTGTGAATTCAAGAATTTTCTTGTAACTCATCACTCTAATTAGCCATTAGCAAAGGAATAAGAACAATGGAAAAACAGCCGATTCAGGTGATAGGTGGTGGTTTAGCGGGGACGGAAGCGGCGTGGCAAATTGCGAATGCGGGTGTGTCAGTAGTGCTGCACGAAATGCGACCGCTGCGGTTTAGCCCTGCCCATCACTCCGAACACTTGGCAGAATTGGTGTGCAGTAATTCCTTTGGGGCAATGTCGAGCGATCGCGCAGCCGGTCTTTTGCATGAAGAATTACGTCGTCTCGGCTCAATGATTATTAGTAAAGCCGACGAACACGCGGTTCCCGCTGGGGGTGCCTTGGCGGTGGATAGGGGCGTATTTAGCCGCGAATTGACAGAAATCCTCGCGAATCATCCCCTGATTGAGTTACGACGCGGTGAATTGCGCCAAATCCCCACAGAAGGCATTGTCGTCCTCACCAGTGGCCCGCTAACCAGTCCCGATCTGGCTGAAGATTTGCAGCAGTTCACGGGCATGGAATACATGAGCTTTTTCGATGCCGCCAGCCCGATTGTGGTGGGAGAATCGATTAACCGGGATGTAGCTTTCTTGGCTTCTCGTTACGACAAGGGAGACGCGGCTTATCTCAATTGCCCAATGAATCGGGAGCAATATCTCCACTTTAGGCAGGAACTTTGTAAGGCTGAACAAACGGAACTGAAAGACTTTGAGCGGGAAACGGCTAAGTTTTTTGAAGCTTGTCTGCCGATTGAAGAACTGGCGCAGCGGGGGGAAGATACGATGCGTTATGGCCCGTTGAAGCCGGTGGGATTGTTTGATGCCCGTAAAGGCGATTTCCGCGCTCCAGAAAATCAGTCGCAACGTCCTTATGCGGTGGTGCAGTTGCGTCAAGAAGATAAGGCGGGGCAGTTGTGGAATCTGGTAGGATTTCAGACGAATTTGCGCTGGGGCGAACAAAAGAGAGTGTTTCAGCTGATTCCAGGGTTGGAAAATGCTGAGTTTGTGCGGCTGGGCGTGATGCACCGCAACACGTTTATTAATGCGCCCCAACTGTTAACACCTTCTTTGCAATTCCACAAACGCGCCACGTTGCTTGCGGCGGGACAGTTGGTGGGGACTGAGGGCTATACGGCAGCGGCGGCGGGTGGCTGGCTGGCTGGGACGAATGCGGCGCGGCTAGCTTTGGGCAAAGATCCGCTAACGCTACCGGGAACGACGATGATGGGGGCGTTGTTTGAATTTATTAGTTCGGCGTCATCAAAGCATTTTCAACCAATGCCGCCTAATTTCGGAATTTTGCCGGAACTGCCGACTCGGATTCGCAATAAGCAGGAGCGATATGGAGTTTATCGCGATCGCTCTTTTGCCGATTTAGCGAGTTGGAAAGCTGCGGCTAAATTGCTCGTTCCCAAGCTGAGCTTGGAACGAGAAGCAACAAGCGCTTCCATTGAATAAGGAACGGGGATTTAATTAACCTCCCATTCTGTAGGGGATGGCAGCGCCATCCCCTACAGAATGGGAATGAGTGTAAGTGATTTGATCCACCTTCCTCAGTAGCATTAAGATCCCATGAGTCCGAAATAATAACTTGCAGCAACTACGAGAATTGTTAATACTCCGATTGTCGTGCTGATAAGAAATTGCTTAGAGGTTTTTTGATTAAGCTCCTGTTTACTTTCACCTTGCTCAGTGGTAGCCCCACGATTGGTTGCTTCGTTAGTTTTCATGGTTGTTAATGGTTTATGGTTATTTAGTACCCAGTTTGCTACAACTGCCAGAAACTTCATCTAACTTAAGAATTATCAAATAAATGTATACAGCGATACTTAATAGCTTTATACTCAGTTGTCTAACAAGCAGAACTGGTTGCTTAAGAATTGAATTTAACAATCTTTTGCTAAGGCTTTTTTAGGCTTTAAATTACCTAAAGCAGCTTGTACAAATGATTTTTTGATAGTATATTTTTATAATGGAAATCTGTGCGTTCAGGTAAATTGTTTCTCAATTAGCCGTACTGCCTCTACAGCACCATTAGGATAATCCGCAGGGCGATTGGATACCTGATTTTGCAGCATTGCCACAGTCGCGATCGCGTCCTCAATCTCTTCAATACAGTAGGCGCATCGTAAAGCCCTAACTTTTTGACGGTCATATAGTCGCTTAAAGGCAAAAGCGACTAACGGGACGCCCACCGCAGCACATTCATAAACTGTGTTATAACCAGCGCCGCCGACAACGACATCAGCCGCTGGGAGGCATTCAATTCCTGGCGAGTATGACACCCAGAACTGCGGCGGACATCCCTCTGGACAGACGGGTGCTAAGACACGCACCGTTGCCTCTGGAAACGCTGCATCTAGGTGAGTTGATAACTTACCAAAGAAAGATAATTCGGAAGCTTGTCCGGCGGCACAGACAAGGATAATCTTTTTTCTAACTCCCGCCGGTGGGGTTTGTTGAATAAAAGCGAAGCAACTTCTGCCCCCCTTCTTCTTGAAGGGGCGTTGGCGTAGCCGCAAATTAGATCCGCTTGGGCGATCGCAATCCAGACCAAGTGCATTCAGACCCAGTAGCGATCGCGCCTTTTTTCTATCTGGCAGTTCCTCAGCATTGCGAATTAACCAGGGACTGGTGTAATAGACAATTGGTAAATCTGCTAGCGGCGAATCTTCTCCATCTCCCGGCACAATAACCGCATCAAAGTTTTCTTTAACAAAAGAACGCAACTCAAAACGGTGAATATAAGCTGGGGTGATATCGCGGTGAACTAAAATTCGGGGAATGTGCTTTAACTGGGGCAAAATATCTGCCAATTCACCACCCAACCCGCGAGGAAAAGTATCGACAATTAAACAGTCGTACCGGGTGTTTAATAAAACATCCCGTACTTGTTCGCAAGTCGCCGCAAAACCAACGTCAGGTGCAATGATTTGCACATCGCAACCCTCACCGCCCAAGTAAGTTGCATAAGGGGTATTCGTAAGAATTTTGACGTGATGGTAACGGGTAGCCATTCGTCCGAGAGATAAGCTACGGGTAAGATGTCCCCAACCGCCTCCCAAAGCATAAATTAACCAAATTGACATTTTGGAGTTTTCAACGCAAAGAACACAAAGGTAAACGCAAAGGTACGTTAAGGAATCGTTTTTTCTTGGTGTGCCTCTGCGTTATCTTTGGCGTCCCTCTGCGTTAAAAATTTAACTTGCCCCCATATCCATCTCAAAATCGGCATCCATTTCCCCTTCTAGACTCATATTGTCTGCTTCGGTGAAATCGACATTGCCAGTTTCCGGGTCATAATCATAGCGATCGCGGTTGTCATAGTAGTTGCTGCCCCAATAACCGCGATTGTAGTTACCATATCCAGAGTAATAGGAATAATCGTAGTAATAGGGGTTATTATCTGGGTAACTACAATAAGGACAGCCAATGTTTGTAGTGCGTCCGCAGCGACGTTTGAAGAGAAATCCCACCATGCGATCGCATTCTTCACTTGCAGCCATCCCCGATGAACTGGTAGCCTGACTGCTGCTGGGATTGAGTTGAATTTCGTAGGGGCCAATTTGCAAGCGATCGCCATCTATTAGCGTACTACTGGGCAACCGGACGCTGTTAATTAAGGTGCCAGTACTGCTATTTTGATCGACTACGATTAACTCGCCATTCGCTACATCAATTAGAGCATGATATTCAGCCACTTGCTCGTTGGCTAACACAATTCTAGCAACCCGATTGCCATCAATTTCTTGGGGCATTGAGGCAAATTCTCGGCCCAAGGCGACAGGCGTTTCTAACATGGGTTCTCGTCTTTCGCCGGTGGCTGGATCTATCCAACTCAGTTGAATTTGCAAGGATTATTTCCCTCCCGAACGATTAACTGCGTAAGCTAAAGCGGCTTTTTGTTCTTTGCTTAAAACGTCGAACCCGAAGCTAGCGATCGCAATTGCGCTTACCTGAGATTTTGTAGAAAAAACTGGTTTGTCGGCTGCATTGATCAGAGAAGTTTTACCATTCTTTACTTTCACCTTGTAAAGCGACTGTTTATCCGGTGACTCAACCTCAAAACCGTAATCTCGCGCTTTAATTCTGTAAATTTCTTTATCTGTCGCATCTTCTAATTTGTAATCTCCATCATTCTGTCTTCGCAAAACATACAATTCTTTTGTTTGATCTGCATTCTCAATCTTCCAGTAACCCTCTCTTTTTACAACGTAGCCTAAAACTTGATCGGCAGGATTCTTGATTTTTACTTTCCCCCCACCATCAACATTAAATCGAGCTAATTCTTTGTCCTTTCCATCAAGCAATTTAGCCCCATCCGCCTCTGGTTTCAGGGCAAAATCTTCCGCACCCCCCTCTTGTTTAAATTTTATCTTCTCTGTATTAGTCGTCACCGCTGACGAATTATTTTGAGCAATTGGAGATGTTTGCGGGTTAGATGTTGTAGATACTTCTGGTGCCTGCTTAACAGAATTACTACAAGAAGCTAGCAGTATTACCGCTGCCAAAGCTAAGCCGGAGAAAAATGTTCTGTTCATGTTATTCATTGTTCAAGTTTCCACCAAAATCCTTTCTTTATTTAGTAACAGTTTGCATAATTAATGTTCCGGATTTTTGCAAACAAACTAAATATGTTTTTACTTTTACTTACTTTGCCTTAGATAACATCCGAGCTAAATTTAGAACTTGATACAGGCTGAGAAACATCATCGTGATAGTTTGATATAATGTTTCTTCGTTCCAAGGCATCGAAGGTGGCATTTTCACGACTAAGTTTATTCCCTTATCCGTCACTCTCATCCGTTTTACGTTAGTCAGTTTTGGAATTTTTAATGCATGCACGGCTTCATTGTTTAAAACTTTAATTGCCCCGTACCGTCGTTGTGGATAGGTTAAATTCAGACTGATATCTAATCGCTTGGCTTTCGATTTTGTTTTGTATTTTGATTTGCCGCTTCTAGAAGTCTTCCATCCGTAAGCGGTTTGATTTAGCTCAGAAGTTGTTAAGACAAAACGAGTTTTATCTAAAAATTGTCCTTCCATTTTTAGCCAATCATCTTGGAAAAAATCTATTTTAAACCCTGACTTTAAGGGATGTTTAACTGTTTTAATTCGCTTGGAGTCTTGATTAGCTGGGCTAAGAACTAAATCAACACTGACTTTAGCTTCCTTATCCATATCTCGTTCCAGCATTTCCAAAATTTTTTCTGTTAATGCATAGCGATGATTGGGGAAATTGAATCGGCTATATTTACTCTCTCTTATTCCTGCATAAATCGCTACGATTGTACATCCTACTCCAACACACAATAATAAAACTGTTAAAATATTTCCAAATAATTGAAACCCATCTCCCATTTCTCCCACAACTATCATTAAAATGAACGCTATAACAATTGAAGTAATTGCGCCAACAACACATTTGGTAACCAAATTTCCAAACTCTGTTTGCTTTGCCTCTGAGGCTCTATCCAGGGTTGCCAATTCCCTTAAGTCTTTGACAATATCAGAAACAGCAGCCGTCACAGAATAAGTCGGAGATTTGCGTAAGGTTTCTAAATTTATTAACATTTGTAATAAAAGTTCAATATCAATGAATATGGGATTACGTAAGGTAGCGATCGCTTACATGAAATCGCACCCAAACGCTTTGATAACAGATACTTTCTCAAAAGTGGTAATTATTGTTACAAAAAGTTAGAATTTTAGGGCAAAATTGAGCCATAGTCTAGTTGATGAACGATTCTAGAATAGCTTACATTTCTTTTGATACCGTACCAGCGCCCAAGGGAGCGGCAATTCATATTGCCGCTTTTACTCAAGCTTTGGCAGATGCTTTTGGTGACATTCAGCTAGTGACAGTTTCGCCGACAGCCTACGCAGTAAATCAGAGGGAATCACCCCATGTTATCCAATCCATGTTGCCTGCGCTAGGAGATACGTTAATTAATCGAGTGCTTTATTTTCGCGCGATGCTGGGCAATTGGTGGCAGAATCAGTGGTTTGAGACAGTGCATATCCGTTCTATTTATGAAGGATTTCCCATTGCCCTGAGCAAAGAAAAATCATGTAAGTATTTAATTTTTGAAGTTAATGGATTGCCATCCATTGAACTCAAATATCGCTATCCAGCAGTGGCAGAAGATCGGGAATTATTGCACAAATTAAAGGCGCAAGAAAAAATTTGTTTAGAAGCATCAGATTTAATTTTAACGCCTAGTTCCGTAACCAGAGACTATCTCCAAACAAGAGGGGTTCCCGGCTCAAAAATCCGCGTCATTCCCAATGGAGTTGATTTAGATATATTTACTTATCGTCCTTCAAAATTTAGGGATGCCGAGTATCCAAATCTTCCCTATCAGGACAAGGAAATGCCACCCCTACAGATTGAAAATGATGCAATAAAGACTCAGCGTCGATTTCAGGTGTTATATTTTGGGACATTTTCCCCTTGGCAAGGGATTAATCTTGCGGTTGAAGCGCTGGCACTTGCTGACCGGGATTTTCCTACTCAATTAACAGTCATTGGACAAGCTCGTGAATTTCAGATTTTAGCCTTAAAACAGCTAGCTTCAAAATTAGGGGTAGCAGAGTCTCTCACGATTCTAGACCCTGTATCGCAAGCCGAACTCGTCCAAAAAATTCATGCATCTGATGTAATTTTGGCTCCGTTGACGCCCAATGACCGAAATCTGGTTCAGGGTTGTTGTCCTTTAAAGATTTTGGAAGGAATGGCGACAGGTACGCCGGTGATTGCTAGCGATTTACCAGTAGCGAGAGAATTGGGTGAGGATGGGGTGCATTTTCTGCTCGTGAAACCGGGTTCTGCAAAGGCAATTAAAGATGCTTTACTGCGGTTAAAAACAGAACCGGAATTGGCAATAAATTTGGCGAGGAATGCCCGTCAGCAGATCGAAAATGCTTACACTTGGAAACACGCGGGTGATGCTTTGGTGGCAGCTTATGAGGAACTTGGAATTAAACGATCGATAACAGTTTGAAGCCGCTGATTTTCATGTTTTAGAGAAAATTCAGCGAGAATGCGATCGCGCCCTGCCATCCCAATCTGACGCCTAGCACTTGGCTCTAAATCTAAACACTCCAGCACCGCCTCACCCAGTCGATGTAACTGGGAACGAGGAAGCAAAAATCCACTTTTCCCATGCTCAATCACCTCTGGAATTCCACCGGCATCGCTGGCAATACAGCAACAACCACAAGCGATCGCTTCTAGCAACGCATTCGGCATCCCCTCCCATACAGAAGGTTGCAGATAGACATCACACAGCCGCAGATGCCCCGCTACCGCCGCAGGACTCGCTAAATGTCCGGTAATAATCACCCGCTTGGCGTCTTCTGGATGCTGAGTCGCATACAGTTGTAGTGCTGCTTCTTGAGACGCCCGCACTTCCCCGATAATTAACAAACAGGCAGGACGCTGAGCGCGGACTATTGTTAAGGCATTCAGCAGAAACTGCTGCCCTTTCTTTTCTCGTAATTCTCCGGAAAATCCCAGTACCGCTTCATCAGGAGCAATGCCTAAAGATGCTCTCAGAAGGGATGATTCATGAGTTGCGCCAATAATGGGGGGCGAAAATACCCGCTCGTTGACGCCATTTTTCAAAACCATTACATTATCCCGCTGGGCGAGTAGCTGAATCTTTCGCGCCATATCAGCACTTACCGCTGTAATCAACCCGGTGTTTAACAGCGTCCATTGCAGTCGCGCAAAATCCCCCGGTGGAAACATGGCTCGATCGATATCATTCCCACGGGCGCTTACCGTGCTGGGAAGGCCATTTGTCGCTGCAAACCAAGTCGCTAAGAACCCACTGGGGAAGACATAGTGCCCCCAAACAGCATCGTACCCACGGCACTGATGCAGCCAGTCGAGGACATTGAGCGTATGGGGCATCGTCATATCCCAGTGGCGATATAGCCCCACCCGATAGACTTTGAGATGTTTGATAGTTTGGAAATTTTGACTTTCGGCGTGCCTAGTTGCCTTGCTAGCTACGTCTGAACTCTGGACTTCTCCCGGTTGCAAGTAACGACTCCACGCCACAACGTCTACTTCAATGCCCAACTGGCAGAGGGCGGCGGCGATGCGTCCGGCGCTACTCGCTAACCCGCCAATATCTGGGGGAAATCGTTCCGTGAGAAAAAGAAGACGTCTCAAGGGACTCTAAAGAATTGCTACTAGGACTGTTTAAAGTCTAAAGTCTAAAATGCGATCGCTCAGTTGTGAATCTGATTCCCTTAACGTTTTGTCTAACCTAGAGGGATTTCGTTTAATTCAGGAAAAATCTGAAAAACCCAGGAGGATCTTATTCCCTTTCTGCGAGCCATCAGCGGTCAACGGAATGAGACAACTAATCCCCATGAACGGGGACTAGGGGCAGGGAGCCGCAGGCGATGGTAGTGTGGGTTTTTTTATCGCGGGGAATCACCTCACCGCTATTCCTTCTCAGTCGCCCCCCTCAATCGCTACCAGCACCACTGTAATATTGTCTCTGCCCCCTTTATCTTTAGCGGACTCGACAAGGGCGTCGGCTGCCTTTTCCAAGGAAGTAACCTTGAGGTGAGTTGCAATCAACTGATCCGAGAGTTCTTCTGTGAGTCCATCGCTACACAGCAGCAGCCTGTCGCCTGCTTGCACATCCAGCGGTTGGATCTCAATCAAACGCAAATCTTTACGACCCAGACACTGAGACAATACGTGACGCCACGGGTGCATTTTAGCTTGTTCGGAAGTCAGCTCCCCGGCTTTCATCGCCCGTGCCACCCAAGTATGATCCTCAGTGATTTGCTCTAGAGTTGCCCCTCGCATTCGATAAAGGCGAGAGTCCCCCACATGAGCGACCCAAGGCTGCTGTTGGCGAAACATCACTACAACGCCTGTCGTGCCCATATCTGAGCGTTCTGGATGATTCGCTTGATCTTGTAAAATCGCCTGATTTGCATCCAAGAAGGCTTTTTCTAATAACGCTGGGCAAGTCTCGTCGGAATGCCAATGCTCATCTAGATAGGTGTAGATAGCCTGAGTGGCGATTTGGCTTGCCTCCTGGCCTCCTGCATGTCCTCCCATGCCATCAGCAACTATAAAAAATCGCCCATCAGGGTCGATATGGTAGTCATCTTGGTTGACGGAACGAAGAAGTCCCGCATCAGAGAGGCCCGTGGAGCGAGGAATCATATATTGTCTGCTGGCAACAGCAACTTTACTTTACCCGAATCAAAACATCCGATCAAATCGGTCGAGGCGCATGAGCAAGCGAATGAGGACAAACGCGATGGCAGATGCCCCCAGAGCAACCACGACTGCCAACCCGACATAACCCTGAACGAAGAGGATGGTGGCTGACAGAGTGAAGGCACTGATGAGCAAAGTATAGTTGGTTCCTAACTGAATACTGCTCATTCGCCGAAGAATGCGATCGCTCTCAATAGAGCGCACTCGAATTCGCAGGTCGCCCTGCTCTAATTTCTCAATCGTATCCTCAATCCGCCTGGGCAAACTCAAAGCCGTACTGCTAACTTGAGCCGCTTGCCGTCCTAATTCATTCAAGAAGCTACTACTACTATTACTGCCATTACTATCTGCCATAAGCTGCATTGCAAAGGGTTTTGCAACCTCCATAAAGTTAAATTCCGGGTCTAAGCCTTTTCCAACCCCTTCTAAAGTTGAGAAGGCTCGCATCACAAAGGTAAAAGTCGCCGGAAACCGAAAAGGTTGGTCGTAAGCAATTTCATAAAGGTCTTCACTAATCTGACTCACCGATTGGTTTTCAAACGGCTTGTCCATAAAGTGATCCAGCATATACTGAATCGATCGCCGTACGGGTCCCATATCATCAACCGCTGCCAGCGCTCCCATTTCGACGAGCGAATGCATCACTCGGTCGCCATCTTTTTGGGCAATGCCAAACAGCGTTTCCATTAGTTGCTCGCGGATGTTGGACTTGATCCGCCCCATCATGCCGAAATCATAGAAAATTAGGGCACCTTCGGGACTGACTGCGATATTGCCAGGATGCGGGTCGGCGTGGAAGAAGCCATCGTTGAGCAATTGTTGCAGGTAAGCTTTAGCACCCAGATGAGCCAGTTCCTTTCGATCTAGCCCTGCTGCTTCTAGCGCTTCATAGTGACTAATTTTGATGCCCGGAATGTACTCAAGAGTGACAACCCGTGGCGACGTATATCGCCAGTAGACACGCGGCACTTTTACCCAATCATAGGCGCGGAAGTTGCGGCGAAACGTATCGGCATTGCTGCCTTCATTCAGGTAATCAATTTCTTCCCAAAGAATTCGGCTGCACTCCTCATAGATTCCCAGCCAGTCACGACCCCGACCCCAGTCGGGATGGTTTTGAAAGAAACGGGCAATTCCTCTAAGAATTTGCAAATCAACCGTAAACAGCTGCCGCAGTCCGGGTCGTTGTACCTTGACCACGACTTCTTCGCCGCTGTGGAGAGTTGCTTTATGTACCTGTCCCAAGCTAGCAGCCGCCAGGGGAATCGGGTCAAAAGTGCGGTAAAGCTGCGAAACTTTCTTGCTGAAGTCCTTCTCAATCAACACCTCAGCTTGTTCGTAGCTAAAAGCAGGCACTTTGTCTTGCAGCTTAGAAAGTTCCTCCACATACTCCACAGGGAATAAATCGGCACGGGTGGAGAACAGCTGCCCAACTTTAATAAAAGTCGGCCCTAGGTCTAAGAACGTCTCTCGAATCCAAATCGCTTGTGCTCTGCGTCTGTGGGCTTGTTTTTCCTCTGTAACTCCGCCCGGATAGCTCCAAGATTTGTTGTAGCGCCAGAGCTTAAACAATAAGGTTAAAACAAACCCCCAAATATCTACGAAGCGCCGTTGATGGGAGTAACTTTCGCGGTTCCACCGATAAGCCTTATCCTTACGGGCTTTATCAGCGGCACGCTGGGCACTCGGCGTGCTAGCCGCGTATCGCTTCAGTTTAGAGTCATTAGGATAGGCTGACACTCGGATTCCTAAGTCTGTTTTTTCAAGTAGTTGGCGCGATCGCAGTTGAGTGTGTGAGTTTTGGATAACTAACAACTCACAACTGAACTTTTAACTGAATTCCCCCTCAGCACGCGAACAGAGCGCTGCGCTCTCAGGATTTATACTGAGCTGCTGCGATAGCGTTGTAATTCGGCGCGAAAGCGAGCGACTTCTGCCCGAAGTTCATCAATCGTCGCTTGCAAATCTGTTGTTTGGGTGCCTTGAGGCACAATGCTGGTAGTGGTTCGCCCCCGCATCACCGTTTCAGCTTGGGCGTTAGAGCGTTCGGTTACTCGTGAGGTGAAGTGCCGCAAAGACTCTCGTTGTTCAGCATCAAATTTGCCGAGTTCCGAGAGAGCATTGGTGACGGCGTTTTCTACCTGTTCATTGAGAGCTTCTGCAACCGCTCTGCCGACAAAAAAGGCATGAACTACAGGATTCGTCATGAAAAAATCTATTTGTGCGTCCGAAACAAATTATAACTTGCTTGCTCTCGATACTACATACAGCCTAGGTTACAGCTTAGGCTTTGGCAGTGTACCTGAGGAAGGTGGTACGGGTGCGACAACAGCAGCGGGGGGTGATAGCAGGTTAGCGTTGGACGTGGGATCGGGGGTGTCTGAGATGGGCCAGTCGTCGCGGGGTGGAAAGGATTGTTCGGTATGCAGGATAGAAGATCCCGGTCCCATTGCTCCGTTCAAGCGAACTGCCAAGCCGAATCCAGCACCCGTACAGGTAGCGATCGCAGCGGTCATCATCAGCCCTCTGCCTAGTGTCAGTTTGGGAAACTTTAAGTTTTGTAAGCTAGGAAGGTTCGCTGACGAGCCAAGCTTTGTAGAGACGCGATTCATCGCCTCTGGAATCTTGAAACTCTCTAGCGAGATTTTCAGTTTGGCAAAGGCAATCGGGAAGTTTGCCCGTATCGCTGTTTTGAGTTTTTTCGGGGCAGCACTCACTTTGGCTAGTCGAGTTTTGTAGGGGCGGGTTTTGCCCGGTCGCTTCACATCCTGGCTAAGATTCCAGTTCACTCCGCTAGCAAGCGATATCTTCGGTTTCGTGTTGCTGGCTGGTTGCGGCTTTTGGGGCGCAGGCTGAGATTTGGGGATTACAGGGCGACGAGCCGTTTGGGTCGCGCGGGGAGCCTGTGGAGCCTTGGAGGCGGGCAACAGGGAGAGCCAATCTTCTACTTTTTGGGGACGCTTCTCGGCTTTGATTTCTAAGCCACACAAAATCGCAGCGATCGCAGTCGGGCTGAGTTTGGGTTGAATTTCCCGTAAATTTGGCAGAGGGATGCGATCGCGTAGCGGTGCCGGAACCGGCGGTTGACCTTTCAGCAAGCAATACAAACTTGCTGCTAAAGCATAGACATCTGTCGCTGGGGTGAGTTGTTTCGGGGAAAGATATTGTTCGATTGGGGCATATCCGGGACTCAGCAAACTGGCTTGGGTTTGCGTCACTCCCGGCGTCAATTCAGCACAAAAACCAACGTCAATCAGCACAACATCATCAGTTCCTTGACGCCGGATGATGTTTTGGGGTTTGACATCTCGGTGCAGTAACCCTGCCTTGTGGATAACCGTTAAGGCACTGCCAATTTGACGAATATAGCCAAGGGCTTGGGCTTCTGGCAAAATCTGACCCGCTGGCAGCGATTCAGCTAGGGTCTGCCCCGGTATGAACTCCATGACGATGAAATATCGCCGAGATTCCTCAAACAAGTCGAGAATCCGAACCAGGTGAGGATGCTTGCAGCGAGCAAGGCGACGTGCCTGGGTGAGAAATTGCTGCCCAAACCGCTCAAAATCGGGATGAGTCCGCAGACTGTCGTTGAGGGTTTTGATGACGACCGCTTTCCCCAACTGAGTATGAGTCGCCCGGTAGGTGATCCCAAAGATACCTTGACCCAGTGGGGCGTCGAGGACGTATTTGCCGTTCTTCAGGACTGCTCCAGCCGTTAAGTTCATTAAAGATTTGTTACAGTTTTCCCAACTATGCTACCGTCTTGGTACAAATTTTGAGTCCCAGGAGGGAGGGAAGCGGCGGTTGATTACCGGGCTTGCTTAGGGCGGGTGTTTCCGCTCCTGGATTTGACTCTTAGCCGCTTCAAAGTGGATAATACTCTGCCAAAAATTTTTCAGCATCAGCGCGATCGCGGATTTCTCCATCCAGTGTTACCGCCAATAGACGATCTAACATGGGTTTGAATTCACGCCCAGGTTTGTAGCCCAATGCTTTCAAATCATTGCCGTTTAATATTGGTTGAATATTCGCCCAGATGGTGAGATATCGCCAAATTAGCCGCCGAATCAAACGCGAATTTTTGACAGCAATCAAAATCAACGTAGGCAATTCGTACCGCCTCAGCAAGACGACAATTTGACTAGGTCGCTGACATTCAGGCAAAAATTTCACCAGATCCGCTTGATGCCGATCGAGTTGCTCTAATCGTTCGATACTGTCTGTCGGTAATTGAAGATTGATTGCCACTTTCGCGCGATATTCGCAAGCGAGGTAGGCAATTAAAATTTCTAGCCGCATCTGCCAATGATCGAGGGTTTTCTGGGGATCAAATCGGCGCAGACACCGATCTAGTAAACGCACCTGCTTCCATAATTGCTCATCTAACTTTAGCGTGGGATGGAGGCAACGCAACGCCCCCAGATCGTCAAGTAACTGCAACGCGGGTTTCCAGTAGGGCGCTTGGAGGATGTATTTGAGTTCTGCTTTCAGCCGTGTTTGTAGCGCCGGAGCTTTGCTATTTTCAGAGAGCGATCGCTCGTAAATTCCACTCTCTAGCGCATAGCGGATATATCCTTCCGTCTGTGGCTCAATCTGAAATCCCAGGCGCACTGCAAACCGCACGGCGCGATAAATGCGCGTCGGATCTTCGATAAAGCTATTGGCATGGAGGACGCGGATTTGGCGCGCTCGCAAATCTAGCATTCCGCCAAAGAAATCTAATAATTCACCCGCACGGGGTGGCGTCAGTCGCATCGCCAAGGCGTTAATAGTGAAATCTCGCCGATACAAATCTTGGCGAATCGAACTTGCTTCGACTTCTGGATTCGCCGCTGGGTAAGGATAAAACTCAGTTCGAGCCGTCGCAATATCTACCCAAAGAGAGTCTAAAACTGGGTCATTGTGCCACAGTAGCGCGGCTGTTTGAAATTGACCGTGAACTTCCAGACGAGCATTTGGATAGGTTTGTTGAAGTGCTTTCGCTAGTTCTACCCCAGCTCCGACATCCGCCGAGCGGTGAAAGCCATCTACTACCAAGTCAATATCTGAAAGCATCAGGGTTTCATGGGGATTGGCGAGCAGTAAATCCCGCACCCCTCCGCCGACCAAATAGAGATGCCAGCCGCGTTGTTCTGCCTGCTGGGAGGCTCTAGTGAGGAATTCCCACAAGGGAGGAGCAAGGCGATCGCGCAAAATATCGGTTAGGGTTTGATGAGCATTTGGAATTGATAATCGGGAATTGGGAAGGGGATTTTTTCTCTCGTCATCTGTAACATATCCTCCATTCCCTCTTCCCTGATGCAACTGCCGCAAAACATCGGTGCGCGTCACCATTCCGACAAGTTGCCCATCTTGCAATACTGGCAACCGCCCGATATCGTAAGTCACCATAATCGATTCAATCTCTGGCAAGGACGTATCCGGGGTAATCGTCTTCAGATTGTTAGCCATGTAGCCTTTTACCGGCGCATGACTAAAGCCATGATGCAATGCCAGATCGATATCCCGCCGGGAAACAATCCCCACCAGTTGGTCTTCGGAATTCACGACCGAAAGACCAGAATGCCCATAACGTAATAAAATTCTCTGGGCTTGCTCAATGGTCGTGTCCGGGCGAATTGTTCGCACTGGCGATGACATCAATTCCCGAGCTGTCAGCGGCTGGGGAATTTGATGTTTTAGCTGACTGACGAGCTGCTCCAGGGTTGCCTGGGAATCGACGCCGCGAAGTGTCACCGACGCCGCCTGGGAATGCCCCCCGCCACCCAGCGGTTGAAATAATTCATTGAGATTGGTGCCTTCAATACGCGATCGCCCAATGACCGTAAATCGCTCTTCACCTCCATCCCCCACTGGATACGCCGTAGCGAGTAGCAAAGCATCGCTTTCGCCCAGATCCAGAAGTCGAGTCGCAAGCGTTGACAAGCCGGGAACGTAGTCAGAGGTTTTGAGCAGCACCCAAGAAACGGTATAGCCGCACGTTGTCGCTCTTTGCAAGTTGTCCAGGGCTTCCGTCAACAGTTCCTGCAATTGAGGCGATAAACCCGGCTCAACATAATCGGCAATTAAGCGCAAGCTTGCCCCCTGTTCCATTAACCAAGCCAACGCGATCGCATCTCTTGCCGTCGCCCCTTCATAAGTTAACGATCCTGTATCCACATGGATTCCCAACGCCATCACGGTTGCCTCAGAAGGTGTCAACTGGATGCCTTCTTGCTGGAGTTGCTCGGCAATCAGAGTAGTGGTTGCACCGACAGGCTCAACTTGGGTGCGGGTAGCGGGGATATCTCCGTCCCCATCTGGGTGATGGTCGTAGACGACAACTTCCCATAAATCCGGTAAATCCAGCCATTCAGACGCCTTTCCCACGCGATCGCGTTTTTGAGTATCCACAACGGCAATCGACCGAATCTGCTCTGGGTTCACAGCGCGACGCTCAATCAGCGCATACTCATCTCGGTGCAACGCCAAAAAATCCCGCACTGCTGGATGGCAACCGCCGGTCAGCACGACCCTAGATCCCGGCTGGAGACGGGTTAGCCCCACCGCCGCTCCCAAGGTGTCAAAGTCCGCTGTTGTATGGCACAAAATCACATTCATCATCATGAGTCCTTAGTCATTAGTCCTTTGCCCATGACCCATAACCAATGACCCATGACGAATGACCAATGAGTGTCGATTTTTGATACGGTACTACTGTATAGAATTGCGGCTGAACTATTTCTATCCAGCCCATTGCTGTCTTGGGAGAAGAGAAAATGACAATTTTATTTCAGTTGGTACTAGGTGCTTTAGTCTTTTTATCATTCGTCATGGTCATTGGGGTTCCAGTTGCCTATGCCACTCCTCAGAACTGGGATCAGTCTAAGCGCCTCCTTCTTTTAGGATCTGGAGTTTGGATTGCTCTGGTATTTCTGACAGGTGCCCTAAGCTATTTGGTAGTTTAAGGATAGTCAGAGTCAGTCATCGGTCAGGGTTCGATGGTCATCAGTCCACTGCACCCGACTCAGGACTAAAGACAAATGACTGATGACTCAAAACAACTGACAAAAAGCTTCTTATATCTAAAATCATGGCAGTTTTCGAGGGAACGTTTACTCAGACTCAACCCCTACGGTTTGCGATCGTCATCGGTCGCTTCAACGATTTGGTGACGACTAAACTATTGGAGGGGTGTCAAGATTGTCTGAAACGCCACGGCATCGATGTCAATCCTCAAGGCACTCAAGTGGACTATGCTTGGGTTCCTGGGAGTTTTGAGGTGCCTTTGGTGGCTCACCAGTTGGCACTCACGCGCCGATATGATGCTGTAATTTGCCTGGGTGCAGTCATTCGGGGTCAAACTCCCCATTTTGATTATGTCGCCTCGGAAGTCTCCAAGGGGATTGCCAATGCTGGGTTTCAAACGGGTGTGCCGATCATTTTTGGCATTTTGACAGTAGATACGATGCAACAAGCCTTGGAAAGAGCTGGCATCAAGAGTAACAACGGCTGGGGCTATGCGATGAATGCTCTTGAGATGGCAAGCTTGATGCAGCAGCTCAAAGGGAATGCCGGTGGCGCATCCTACGGTAACAATGCGGTTCATACAGTGACTACTCAAGCACTGCCAGTTTCGCCGAACCTGGCGATTTCTCCAGAGTCAGCAGTTGAGCGCAACGCATCTGATTCTCTTTGATCGTTGCACTGTGAGTCGGGTGCGCTGAGAGCTGGGGCGGGGTTTTCCCGCCCAGAGCTGCGAATTTAGGCCGCGAATTTAGAAAGATTGATCTCTCGTCTTTCATCCCACCCTTCGGGAAGGGCAAACCCCGACATCCTTCATCCTTGCCCTAGCACTTCTCGTCCCAGGTAAGGTTGCAGCGCTTCTGGTATCTTGACGGTGCCATCTGGTTGTTGATAGTTTTCCAGAATCGCTGCCATCGTGCGCCCGATTGCCAATCCGGAACCATTCAGCGTGTGGACAAATTGGGTTCCTTTTTTTCCAGCTTCTTTGAAACGAATGCTGCCGCGCCGCGCCTGAAAATCCATAAAGTTGGAGCAGCTAGAAATTTCGCGGTATTTCCCAGCCGAAGGCAGCCATACCTCTAGGTCATAGCACTTTGCTGCCCCAAACCCTAAATCCCCAGTGCATAACTCAATGACGCGATAAGGCAACTTCAACGCCTGTAAAATTGCCTCGGCATTTTGTACCAACGATTCATGCTCTGCGGCTGAATTGTTGGGATGGACAAGTTTCACCAACTCGACTTTATTAAACTGGTGCAGTCGAATTAGCCCCCGCGTGTCTCGTCCGTAGCTACCCGCTTCCCGTCGAAAACAGGGAGTATAGGCGCAGTGATAGATAGGCAGCTGCGACACCTCCAAGATTTCATCTCGATAGAGATTCGTCACCGGCACTTCAGCGGTAGGAGCCAGCCACAAGTCATCTTGAGCGCATTTGAAGCTTTCGTCGGCAAATTTGGGCAGCTGACTTGTGGCGGTAAGCGATTCGCTGTTGATCAGAAAGGGGGGAATGACTTCTACATATCCAGCCGCGATTTGCCGGTCGAGCATGAAGCTAATTAAAGCTCTTTCTAAGGCAGCACCAGCACCAATTAGTGTGACAAAACGACTTTGTGCAACTTTCGCAGAGCGCTCAAAGTTGAGAATTCCTAGTTGTTCGCCGATTTCCCAGTGGGGAAGAACTTCGGAATTTTTAGGTAAGTATTCATCCCCCCAACGGCGGACTTCTACATTCTCTTCTTCAGTTTTACCAATCGGTGTGGACTCACTGGGTAAGTTAGGAAACGATAACAAGAGCGCTTCTAACTCGGCTTTCAGGGTTCTTTCCTGGGGTTCAAGTTCGGCAATCTGGTTTTTGATTTGGTTGCCTTCTTCCCGCAATGCTTGGATTTCTGAGCCGTTGGGATCGCTACCCGATTTAATTTTTTGACCAACTAATTTGCCGATTTCGTTCCCACGAGCTTGGAGCTGACTTCGCTTTGCTTCCAGTTCTCGTTGCTGCTGGTCGCGCTGCAAAATCGGCTGTATGTCATATTGCCCGATCCCGCGACGATTCAGGCACTCTTGTACACCTTCTGAATTTTCCCGTATCTGCTTGAGGTCTAGCACAGATTTTTTCCAGCTTTTTTTGCCAATTAATCAGGATACACTGCGATCGCGCGATCGCGATGATACAGCCGAGAGTCTGTATGCGCTCTCAGCCTTCTTTACTTGCTGATGCCGCAATTCGACCCCTTGCCTCCATTACTGTCGGTTGATGCGACTATACAACCACAAGGAAACAACAATCCCGGCAAAATGAGCGGTAATTGTATGTGTATTCGCCAGCACCACAAAAATATCTAAAGGTTGAATCAACCGATTAATAAATTGGGGATCGTAGATGGCTACCCCACCTTGAGCCTGAGCCAGCGACTTTGCCAGCAGAGTGCCGGTAATCGCTTCTGCGCCCAGAACTGCTAATAATAATCCTCCTAAACTAACGAGTAATCCAAACCTTAAAACTTTAATCGTATCTGCCTTTTTCGGGCGGAGGTTGGGATTAGAATCTTTTAGCTGTATGCCCAAACGGGTGTAACGCCAAGCTTGATAAACACTGAAATACAGCACTAAAAGACCGCAAACTGCAAAAAAGATACTGCCACCCGTCCCTGGGCTAGCAGCGGCAGCGCCACTGGCACGCGGCTGGGCGGCGGGGATGGCAAACAAGAAAATTATGCTCGAAACAACGGCTAGGACTAACTGAACCCAGAAGCCAGCCCAGCCAGCGATCCGAAAAGAGCCAGCGATTCGCTGTAGAGCTGAAGGAACGGGAGATGAATCGAACTGTTCTCGCATAAATTGATTTTAAATCGGTTTAATTCCGGATTTATCTATAAACAGAGCGTTTTGTTGAACAAGTAATGCAATCCCAAATTTATACGGTAATCTTCCTAACCACCAGTTTGAGGCAATGGGGCAGCAAAATTCAAAGATGTTTAACCTCTGGAGAACTTTTAACCCAATGGAGCCGTCTTTCTTTCGAGAGCAGGCTTCTAATTTACTTGGCTTTGATGACGGCCTGCCATTTCCAGAGCAGCCCTCTCGAAGTGGAAGCAGCATGATGAAATTCCTGCAACCAAATCTCAGGAAGCATTTACTCTCCGTCGCTTATGCAGTTGCTTTGGTAGGTAGTTTGGCAGCCTATCAAAGGACGGTGATGCCGAAACCGCTTTCGGTAGCGCAAAAACATTGGGCAGCGATCGCTACGGAAAACCCGGAGCGAACAGTCACGCAATACAGTGACAATGCCATTTTAATGCGCTCCTATGGTGTTCTGGACGAAGTCTATCAGGGGAAATCCATCTACCCAGCCTGGGAAGAATTCTTCTCAAAGTACAAAATTCAAGATTTCCAGGTTGTTAGACAACAGCAGCGCGATCGCGCTGTCGAAGCAGTCATCACGATCTATGCCAAGTCCAAGCACGGAACCCCTGTTGTTTTGTCGCTTTCCTACCAGGTGCAATTTGATAAGGATGGCAAAATCATCCGTGAAGTCTGGCAGGCCAACCCAGAATTGAGTGTCTAAAATTGATGGTATCGTTCTGTCATTTTGCCAGCTGACATCACGCGCTGCTTTTGATCGTTCGCGGTCTTAATACACCAGTGATAGCAGCCTTGTTTGGGGTGTGTTTTCTGATTGATAAAGGCATCGTTAGATTGGGGAAACCGATCCTAATCCAATTTATTTGGCTGGGAGTTCAGTGAATTATGCAGATGAAATTTGAGGATATTTATCAGTTTTTTCAAGACCCTCCTCCCACTTATCTCAACAAGGAACTAGCGGTGTGTTATGTCCTTTCAGTTTTGATGAGCGGAGAATCCTATGGAACAGAACTCATCGGGCGACTAGAGAGTGAATATCCTACCTATCGGCTTTCTGATACCGTTTTATACAGCGCCTTAAAATTTCTGGAAGAACAAGCCGCTATCACAGGGTATTGGAAAAAAGTGGAAGGCAGAGGAAGACCTCGTCGAATGTATCAAATTCGCCCAGAGTGTCTGGAACAGGCTCATGACCTGGCTCGCCTTTGGGATGAATACACAATGAGAGAATCTCAAGCCATCTGAGCCAATCCCAAAGAAGCTCTCTTGCGATAGGCTATAGGTTATAGGCGATCTTGTATCTCTTGGACAAGAGCCTATTTTCCATTGTCCTATCTAGAAATTCGTGAATACGACAATTCTCTTTTCAACATTTCTGCTAACACTGTTGTTAGCAGTCGGTCTATTTTTCTTTATTCGAGCCTCCGCTAAGGATCGAACGCAACAAGTGAAACTGATTGCGGAGCAACCAGAAGAATCAATTTTAATTCAATTGCAACAATATTTCGATCGGCGTGCTTACCGGATTGCGGCGGTGGATGCAAAGCAAAATCAAGTTACATTCCAAGGCTTTGTCCGTCCCAGCTGGTTTTTGGCAATTTTTCTGAGCTTATTAGCTTTTTGTGGCTTTCTTTGTTTGGCGTTAGTTTTAGCAATTTTATTTCCCCCATTCGCTAAAATTTTTCTAGGTTTGGTTCTCCTTTCACCAGCCGCGGGCGTTTTTTACTGGAAAAAAGCTGGACGCAGCGAACAAGTTTCCCTGAAGGTGGAAACATTTGCAGGTGTCGAAAAAGAGACCAGAAGTTTAATAACTGTCATCGCCCATCGTGATGAATTGGCTCAATTGCAACAGGAACTCCAATTAAAGCCTTGCGAATGACAACTCTCTCGCTGAAAACCTTAAAAAATTCCAAAACCTGGTCAGTTTGTGAACCCAAAAGAATTTTAATTAGAAGGAAAGATTCAAAATTCCTCCTATAAAACAATAGGGGCGGTTCGCAAACCGCCCCTATAACCGAGTTTTCACGTTTAATGCCTAAAACTTCAGCTGCTACGAACAGCGGCGAGGGTAGGCTTTTCCACAGGATTGTCGATTATCCTAAGGCTAGGAAACAGAAAATGATTTTCTTCAACATATTGGGCACCAAATAGCCCCTTTTCCGCCCAAAAGTACCGATCTGTGGTGTGTTCGTTCCGCTTCACGAGCAGCAAAGCAGGCGGAAGGATTCCTTCGGTTTGAATAAACTTTCGCGCGGCGGTGACTGGTTTATCTTCGCCACTTTCAATACTATACTGAGGGACATGCTCTAAAATTCTACGTCCTTCCTGGCGACGGCGACTTTTCCGCTTGCGTCTTCTAGCCAACCTCCTTACCTCCCCTTTAATTCTGACAGTTGTAATGATAGATACAAAAACCGTCGCAAGTATATCGGTTTGAGTTCAAAATATCAACCGCTTTTTACCGATTGATACAAACATTACAGCCCTCAGAAATTAAAATCGACAGCAGCAGAACGGGCAATAGACGCTATATATGCAAGCTTGTCCAAACTAGAGCCTAGATATAGCGTATAAAGGGCTATATTTATTCGACCTTGACAAAATTTAGCCAGTTTGGAAGCAGTTTTGTAACCAAACTATCATGAAAGCTCGCTAAAATTTTTGTAATAAAAAGAAACAAAAATGAGGTCTTTGCACGACCTTTGCCGCTTCAGCGCAATTGCGTGTCAGGATCGACGGAAGAAAACCCGATCCCCTGAATGCAATTTTCCTCGCTGTCAAGTACCCAAGTATAAGCGAATGTGTCTATGTCTACCAGTTCAGAATTCATAACTTTGTGCCAATCACAAGTAGCACTATTAACTCAAGGACTGGAAGCTGCCTTGAGTGTTGTGTATTTAACGGAAGAACTGGTAGAGGGCGTCCCAACTAAGCTAAGGCCGGTTGTTGCTTACCCACAGACAGCGGTGGAATGGGAAACGGATGAGATTTCGGCTTTGGGATTTTCCGATCGACCGTTGGCATCCATTCCTCGGTTATTGTCAGCGGCATCTCCGGTTCCTCAGGAGTCCGATGCGGTTTCTGAGACGGGTTCAACGGAATCGCCGGCTGAAGTCGGGAAAGAAGAAACGATTGATGAATTGCAGGCAAAGACGGGGACATCGCCCCTCCAGCGAGCGCTCTTCGCCGATGCTGACTTGAGTAGCTCCTCGCGCCAAATTGTGGTGCCTCTGTTGCATGAAGGTGTGGTGATGGGGCTGCTGGTGACAGCTCGTGAAGATAGACCTTGGAACCAGCGGGAACGAACCGCGATTGAACGGATTGCCGATACACTGGCGAGCGCTTGTATTCTGGATCGGCGTTCCCAATGGTTTGAGCAACAGCTGAGTCAGCAGCGTCATCTTCAGGCTCAACAGCGCGATCTCATGGACGATCTGATACATCAGTTTCGCAATCCCATGACCGCCTTACGGACGTTTGGCAAGTTGCTCCTCAGACGATTGGTACCTGGAGATGCGAACCGCGAAGTTGCCAACAGCATCGTGCGTGAAAGCGATCGCTTGCAAGAGTTGCTTCTACAGTTCGATCGGGCAGTGGATATGGACGAAGGAGAGTTAGTGCCTTTGTACGGGCAAATCGCGGATCGTTCTTACGATGCAGTTCCCGTGCCGATTGCCCCGTCTTGCCCGCTTCCCCCAAAAGATGAGGATTTAGGAAATCTGTACTCTCCCTTGGGATTGGAGCCTCAAACAATTCCGACGAGAGCGCTGGCATTGGAATCCTGCTCGGTGGCGAAAGTTTTGGAACCGCTAGTGGTGACATCCAGCGCGATCGCCCAAGAAAAAAATCTGGCTTTATTAGCAGAAATTCCTCCGAATTTGCCGCCAGTACAAGCCAATGCCAAAGTGCTGCGCGAAGTGCTAAGCAATCTGATTGACAATGCTTTGAAATATACCCCGGCGGGTGGGCAAGTTTACATTCAGGCAGGAAATCGACGACATACTTCTCAAGGAGATTTTCAGGCGATCGCAATTAGCGATACTGGCCCTGGCATTCCCGTGCAAGATAAAGAGCATTTGTTTGAGCGACATTACCGAGGCGTCCAGGCAGAAACTGAGATTCCGGGGAGTGGATTGGGTTTAGCGATCGCGCGAGATTTGGTAGAACAAATGCAGGGCGAAATTGAAGTCATTAGCCCCGCCGAACGCAACTGGCTCGATCGGAGTATTCCCCACACTCAAGGACCCGGAACGACCTTTATTGTCTGGTTACCAACTGAAGCCTTAAAGGGCGAGGATGAAGTTTGATAAGTTGCTCTTCCATTTATTTGTATTTGAGCTGGTAATTGGTAATACGATTACTTATCTGGGGCGATGGGTCTGCATGGTATAGCACTCATCAATGATTCGTGAAGACGAGATGCCCGACTTCCTGGAGAAGTTGGGCATCTGAACTGCTGGCATCTCACAACTTAAATAGGATTGCGATAAGACGCCATTTAGAATTAAAAACCCGGTTTCTAGAAGAAACCGGGTTTAGAAAATACTTATTTCTTTGTGCCTATCTGCTTAAAGAATGAAGCAATCAGCAGTCAAATAGAATTGCACGCTTCATTCTGCAAATATTACTGCTCTAGCACTAACTCGTCATTTAACCGCAGATTCAGATCCGTATCCGGGTCAATCGCAATCAGATCGACTCTATCCCGACCGAGGAACAGTCCAATGAGTCCACCAATTCCCAGACCGCCCAAGACTTCTTCGGTAGCGATCGCTTTGTCACCCGTCACAGCAGAAACCGCAGCAGCAGCAGCAGCACCTAATGCGGCATTCTTGAGGATCCCACCAACGCTAGTACCCTTGGTAACGGATTCGGTTTTGGTAATGGTTTGAGAAGTAGCATCGATAGCCACCCGTTGACCGTTCGTGAAAACCAGTTCCTTCGCCACAAACTGAGAGCCTCCCTGAGCCGGTTGCAGTTCACCGACCACTTGGCTTCCAGAGGGGATTAGCACCGTTCCATCAGATGTGGTGATATTTGCTGCCACCGTTAGCGTCAGCGGTGCCCTTTCGTCCTTTGTAACCAGAATTTTTTCTTTCTCGTACCTAACTGGGATGGTGGTTCCAGCCGGAATCGCGACTGTCGTGTCCTCTGGCGGTGTGTCGTTGAGAGAGACAATATAGGGCGAGTTAATTGCCGCTACTTGTCCAGAACTCACCAATGCCTGATAGATGAAAGCTGCTACCTCCGCTCTGGTGGCATTCCGAGTTGGATTCAGCGTCTGGAGAGTCGGATAGTTCACCACAATGCTCTTTTCTGTTGCCGCAGCAATGCTACTGCGAGCATAGGTAGAGATGGAAGAAGCATCGTTATACACTTGCAAATCAGCCGATACGGGATTGCTGGCAGTGTAATTCAAGCCATTCGCCAAGGAAACTAGAACTTGTTCGCGGGGAATATTTTGTGTAGGTCTAAAGACGTTACCGGGATAACCCGACAAAAATCCCATTTCGTAAGCTTCACGGATAGCCGAGTATGCCCAGTAGGTCGATGAAAGATCCACAAAATTAACAGCATTGCGGATTTTATTCTTGTTGAAGGCCTTACGAACCATCGCCGCGAATTGGGCACGAGTCACCGGATCGTTGGGTCGAAACGTACCATCGGGGAACCCGGCAATTACATCACGTTGTGCCAGTTCTTGAATAAAACTAGCAGCCCAGTAGCTTGAGGATACATCACTAAAATTGATAGCTTGAGCAACAGCTGGTGCCGGTGACATAATTGTTTCTACTAGGGGAGCCATCGAACCTGCCGACATTCCCAGCATTAGTAGTAAAGCTGTTCCAGATTTCAAGCGCTTTAAGTTAGACATTGAGAACTTCTCCACTTTTCGCATTCCTTTGATTATTTAGACCTAAGATTACCTGATAGGTTCCTAGAAATTTCAATCTCAACAAATTTATTTACTGCCGTGACAGATTATAGAGATATAGACAGTTTCAGCGGAAAGTTCTGGACTGCCTAAGAAGGAAAGACGCATATTTTGCAAAAATAGTTGCTTGTTGTAGAAAAAATTGGCTTCCGGAGCCTCTAGAAGCCGATCACAATATAGATTGGGAATGCAAAAAAAAGGCACGCTATGTGTAGCGTGCCCTAACTTGTGGAATGATGATGTCAAAATTCGGGTCTTTATCTATTAGTCTTAAAGCTAGTTCTGATGGTCAACCCACCGACGGTAGAGTTTTTGAATCGCTTTGAGGACAGGACTAGGGGCTGACTTCTGAGAGGCACTGTTGGGATCTAGAAGCTGTAATCGAGTCAGGAGTTTAGCTTCCTCAATCGCTACCTCGCCATCGCTATAAATTAAAGCGCTGAGGGCTTCGATGAGGCGCTGGTAATCGTCGGTGCTGGGGCGATCGCCTAAATAATCTTGCACCCAATTGTAGACCTCGCTTGGGCTTACAGCTACGAGTTCATACAACAAAGGCTGAATCTCTGGATCGTCAGCAATGCCCTTTTCCTTCGCCACTCGCTGAAGATATTGCCGTTCCTCTGACTGAATTTTGCCATCAATCCAAGCTGCGCCGATGAGAATTTTAACAAGCTGTTTAACACTAGAATTGGCTACCATTGGCTTTTCCCTTATTTCCCCTAACAGATTAATCCATCAACAGATTTCTGCAACCACAACTACCATAGAGGTTTAGCTATTTTTCTTCTGTAGCCGCACCATAAAGAATCCATCCATTTGATGCCGGTGGGGCCAGACTTCGATCCATCCAGCAGGGGTAATATAAGCTGCCGCTGGTGAATTGGGGTTGGGGGGCAAAATCTGCCACTGGGGGTAACGCTCTAAAAAGGCGCGAACAACACCTTCATTCTCCAATGGATGCAAGGTACAAGTTGCATAAACCAGAATGCCATTCGGTTTAACCCAGGTAGCCACTCGATCTAATAGTTCGCCTTGCAGAATTGAAAGTTCCTGAACTGTCTGTAGAGTTTGCCGCCAACGGGCGTCAGCATGACGATGTAGCGTCCCCAGTCCAGAGCAGGGGGCATCGAGTAATACCCTATCAGCTTGATTGATAAACTGGGGTAGGTTGCGGCTGTCCCCCTCCTGAATTTGAATCGAGTGCAAACTTAACCGTTTGGCATTTTCTTGCAGTTTCCGAAGACGGGAAGCAGTCTTGTCACACGCCCAAACAGTTCCCCGATCTTCCATTAATTCTGCGATGTGCGTTGTCTTTCCCCCTGGTGCTGCACAGGCATCAATGACTACTTCGCCCGGTTGGGCATCTAGCAGATAACTGACTAGCTGGGCACTACTATCTTGCACCGTCCACCAACCTTCGCTAAAACCAGGTAAATTTTGAATTGCACCTGTGCCACCAGTTAGCCTCAAAGCTTGCGGTAGATGGGGCACCCGACTAACTGAGATATCCGCAGCTTGCAGTGCTGCCTCAACTTTCTCTATCTCAGCGCAGAGGGGATTTACCCGCAAGTCAATTGCTGGTGTTTGGTTCATCCATTCACACAGCTGTTCTGTTTCTTCTAAACCCAGACGTTCTAGCCATACTTCGATAATCCAGTCGGGATAGCTGTGTAAGATGCCTAATCGTTCAACTGGGTTTTTTGGCAGATGTAGCGGGTCAGATTCTAAGTTCTGAACTTCTCCTCCCCGGTTCCCCGGCTTTTTGCTTTCCGCTAGACGAATATACTGTCGCAATAGACCATTGACAAAGCCGGAAAGCCCAGAAAATCCGTTTTCTTTGGCTAATTGCACGGTAGTATTCACAGCTGCCGACACAGGGATTCGGTCTTGATAACGAAGTTGATATAAGCCTAGATGCAGAATTGCGCGGAGGTCTAGGGGTTGTTGGTGGGCTTTCTTTTTACCTAGATGGTCGATGAGTGCATCGAGCGATCGCTGTCTTCTCACACTCCCATAAACTAACTCTGTCACTAAGCGCCGATCGGTAGCACTTAAGTCTGCTTGGCGCAGCAGTCGGTCGAGTGCCACGTCAGCAAAAGCGCCTTTACGGTGGACATCTCGAAGTGCCAGAAATGCTATTTGACGAGGATTTTGCATACTAAATAGTATGCGTTAGCAGATACATTTGGAAGCATTGCTGTCTCACTTTGACTCAGCCGGTTTCTCTTTATGTTTTCATTAAAACAACGATTTACACGTTCCCTTCAACTGTCTGTGTCACTCTCTTGATTGTCCCAGCGACCGCCACAAGGCTTCAGGAGACGCAGAAAACCCCTGTTAGCCTTCAAACCCCATTTTTTCTCAGACAGAACGTCTCTGCTTTTTCTGGAAACAACTCACAAGGGCTTGTTTCCACTTAATGTCACTCCAAGTATTGACACACCACCTCACCAGTTTTCTGCTGACGGCTTTCTACAGTAGAGAACGTAAGTAATTAGTCATTCATCCATCTCAGAAACAAAATGTACCGCATCCGTAAATCAGCTTTATTTTCTTTTGGCTTGTTATTAATAGTTTCGGGTATCAGTGCTTGTGACACTCAAGTTACAGATGCCGCACCCTCCTCAGAAACACCCAAACTCGTAACCGAATCATCAATTAAACCCTCGACGGAACCAACTCAACCCCAATCAAGCTTAGAAGTATCTTCTTCAGAAAAAACCGCTCAAACTAAACAAGCTGTTCAAAGCAGCTTCGAGCCGGTGAAAGCAACTCCAAAAAAGGTAAAAGTCTTTTTTCCTAAAAACCCCCAAAGCGGGCAAGATTTCACTTATGTTGAGCCAGTTTGGCGAACAACAAACAGTCCGAGTACAGCCCAGTTTGCCATTGAGCAATTAATCGCAGGGCCTACAAGTCAGGAAAAAGCTCGTGGTTTAATCGACCCTATTGAATTCAAGGGCAGTTCCAACTGCGGCAAAGATTTTACGATTTCCATCACGAATGGAATTGCTAAACTGAAATTCTGTAAGTCGGTAATTTCAGGAGGTACTGGAGATGATGCTCGTCAAAAATTCTCTATTAATACCACCCTTAAGCAATTTCCAACTGTCAACTCAGTTATTATTCTGGATAGAAACGGCAAATGCTTAAACGATCAAAGTGGCGAGAATACTTGCCTCAAGAAAGCCGAAAAACTGACAACCGAATCGGGACTGTCGATTAACGGCATTGGGTCAGTTAAAATTAACATGACTGTTGCTGAGGCATCAGGCGTTGCTGGGACTCCAATCGTGCCATCCCGGCAAAATCCCAATCGCGTCTGTGACTATTACAAGCCAGCAAATGGGCCTGAGGGTGTTACTTTCATGGTCACTCAAGGTCGTATCGCTACGGTAGAAGTTGAAACCAATAAAATTACCACTGTTCATGGTATCAAAGTTGACGATACAGAAAGCACGATTAAGTCTGCCTATCCCGGACAAATTCAGGTAAGTCGTCTTCTCAACAGCGAAAAAGGTAAAGCCTGGGTCGTTCAACCAAGCAGCTTTGCTAACAAAGACTTCCGTCTCGTTTTTGTCTCTCCGAATGGCGAGACTGTATCGCGCATGATTGCTGGTAAAGTTCCAGAAGTTAATTATGCAGAAGGCTGTCTTGATGTTCGCCCTGGTTGATAGGGTTTTAGTGTAAATTTGTTAACCCAGCTACCAAAACTAGCTGGGTTTCGCGTTTTAGTGGAAGGTGGGAGAGCGATCGCGCTCCTACATTACCTATCTGCACGGAAGAAGTGGAACCACGAAGACGCAAAGAACACGAAGGAAGAGAAAGAAAGAGCGATCGCGCTTTTTCCTTTCCCCGTCTGCCCTAAATAATGAAGCAGGGTAAGCGAGTCTATTTCCTATGCGACAGTCTGCCTTTTAAAGGTTATCTAGTTGCTTTTTTAAGTCTTCTAATTCGTTATCAACTGCTAAATTAGATTTAGAGGAAGTAGTAGTTGGGTTAGCTGCCGGTAGTTGCGCTTGGGTGGTGGAAGAACCAGTCAACTGCGCTTTCATTGCTGCCAATTCATCATCAACGTCATTGCCGGATTCGAGCATGGCAAATTGCTGATCTAAATTATTGCCAGTAAGCTCGGCTGCTGCTGTGGAACGAGCTTCTAGTTCCAACACTTTTTCTTCCATCCGCTCAAAGGCTGCCATCGATCTGCTGGTATTCAGCCGACCGACTGTGTTTTGCAGCTGCTCTTGAGCCTTGGCAGCTTGTATTCGTGCCTTAAGGATGGGCTTGTACGCTTTGGCTTCAGAAACCTTACTTTCAAAAACAGCTAAATTGCGCTTGAGCGTATCTACCTGAGCTGTTCCCTGGTCTATTTGGGCTTTTAGAGTGCTTGCGGTTTCAGCGTGAATCTTTTTCCTCAAGATCGCTTCACGAGCCAAATTCTCATCCTCTTTTTGGAGAGCCAACTGAGCGCGTTGATGCCAGTTGTTCACTTCGGTTTGAGCTTGGTTGTACTGTTGCAGGAGGCGTTTTTGAGCGACTATGACTGGAACAACAGCTTTACGCAACTTCACCAAGTCTTCGTGCATATCCTCAATAGCTAGCTCTAGCAGCTTTTCGGGGTCAATTCCTTGTTGAATGAGCCGAGCCAAGCTAGCGATACCAAGGCCAGCTACAGCTCCAGCAGCTGCCATAGGAGCCATACCAACAGCAAATGCAGTTCCCCCAGCAGCTACTCCTACGCCGCCAATAGCACCTGAAATACCCGCACCTGCTGCTGCTCCTGCTGCTGCCGCACCAAGAGACCGAGTATTTCGCTCTGCTATTGCTCTTATTGCTTCATAAAGGGCAAGACCAGTTAATGCTCCAGCCGCACCTAAGGGAACTGCGCCAACGCTAAAACCACCGCCTTTTGCGACTATTCCAATTTTGCCGATGGCAGCACCAGATGTAGCCCCTCCAGCCGCAAATGCTGTACCATCTCCGAAGTTACCTGTATAGTTTTCACGGTTAATATGGTTAATCTCAGCTCTGACTATGCGGCTGATGCGCTCAAATAATCCCATAGCTATATGTTCCCGTTTGCTTATTAACTTTCTATTAAGCAGTCTGCACCCTCATAAGCATAGAAAAAGTTACTTGTTGCGTCTTCGTAATAATTACTGAAATCCTTATCACCTCTCTCAGTTTTTATGTAAAAGTAAGCTTTGAGCTATCTTGCTCAGATAGATGTTTTTAGTTAATAAACTGCCCTTAATTATGACTTCGGTGCGCCCTCACGATAAAGCCAAAGCCCTCAAACCTTCTAGTCGTCGCCCTGCTAAAGAACTCTGTAGCGAGTGTGGGCTATGCGACACATACTATATTCACTATGTCAAGGAAGCGTGTGCATTTCTTAATCAGCAGATAGCGGAACTAGAAGAAGAAATCCACGGAAGAAGCCGCAATCTGGATAATCCCGATGATTGGTATTTTGGGGTTAGTCAAGAGATGATGGCGGCGCGGAAAACTGAGCCAATCGAGGGGGCGCAGTGGACGGGAATTGTCAGCACCATTGCCATTGAAATGCTCAATCGCGGCATGGTTGAGGGCGTTGTCTGCGTCCAGAATACGAAGGAAGACAGATTTCAGCCGATGCCGATAATCGCTCGCACGCCAGAAGAAATTCTGGCAGCGCGGGTGAATAAACCAACGCTGTCGCCTAATCTTTCGGTATTGGAGCAAATTGAGCAATCTGGGATGAAGCGGCTGTTGGTAATTGGTGTTGGTTGCCAAATTCAAGCATTACGAGCCGTTGAGAAGGAACTGGGATTAGAAAAGCTTTACGTTTTGGGTACGCCCTGTGTCGATAATGTTAACCGCGCCGGGTTGCAAAAATTCTTGGAAACCACTAGCCGTTCCCCGGATACAGTGGTGCATTACGAGTTTATGCAAGATTTCCGGGTTCACTTCAAGCACGAAGATGGCTCTACGGAAATGGTGCCTTTCTTTGGACTGAAGACAAACCAGTTAAAGGATGTTTTCGCTCCTTCTTGTATGAGCTGCTTTGATTATGTGAATTCTCTGGCAGATTTAGTCGTAGGCTACATGGGCGCACCCTTTGGCTGGCAGTGGATTGTGGTGCGGAATGACACTGGCAAAGAAATGCTGGATTTGGTGCAAGATCAGATAGACACGCAGCCAGTGATGTCCCACGGAAACCGCAAAGAAGCGGTACAACAAAGTATTCCCGCTTACGATAAAGGCGTTACTCTCCCGATGTGGGCGGCAAAGCTGATGGGAGTCGTGATTGAAAAAATTGGCCCCAAAGGTTTAGAGTATGCCCGTTTCTCAATTGATTCCCACTTCACCCGCAATTATTTGTATGTGAAGCGCAATCATCCGGAGAAGTTAGAGGCGCACGTACCAGAATATGCCAAGCGAATTGTCGGGCAGTATAAATTGCCGGAATCTTGAAGGTTTCGCGCCAAGACGCAAAAGCGCAAAGTTTTTCTTGGCGTCTTGGCGCGAAATTATTCTAAGCTGGCCCCACAGCTTCAATTGCGGCTTCTAGCGCGATCGCTACATGAGTCCAATGGGTTCCCCCTTGACAAAATACAACGTATGGCTCTCGTAGTGGTCCATCGGATGACAATTCAGAGGTGCTGCCTTCAATAAAGGTACCTCCAGCCATCACTAGCTGGCTCTCATATCCCGGCATATCACCGGGTATCGGCTCGACATAGGAATCGATAGGCGAGTGCTGTTGAATGGCTTGACAAAAGGCAATCATCTTCTCACGCGAACCCAATTTGATGGCTTGAATCACGTCGCGGCGGGGTGCCATTGGTAAAGGATTCACTGCATAACCCAATTGATCGAAAACGTAAGCCGTCAGGTGATTCCCTTTCATGGCTTCCCCGACCATTTGTGGTGCGAGGAACAATCCTTGGAACATCAGGCGATGTTGATCGAAACTGGCACCACCACTACTGCCAATTCCTGGTGCCGTCAAACGACAGGCGGCGGCTTCTACTAAGTCTGCCCGCCCCGCAACATAGCCGCCAGCGGTTACGATAGTACCACCAGGATTTTTAATCAAAGAGCCAGCCATTAGATCGGCACCGACAGCGGTAGGTTCCTGTTCTTCAATAAATTCCCCATAACAATTATCGACAAAGCAAACTGTGTTGGGATTTTGTTGTTTGACCAGGAAAACAATTTTTTCGATGTCGGTAATGGAAAGACTGGGACGCCAGGAATAGCCGCAGGAACGCTGGATTAACACGAGACGAGTGCGATCGCTAACTCCTGTCGCCAGCGCTTGCCAATCAATAATTCCTTCTTCCGTAAGAGCCAATTCTTTGTAACTAACGCCAAAATCAAGTAAGGAGCCTTGGCCTTGCCCACGCAAACCAATAACTTCTTCTAGCGTGTCATAGGGGGCACCGACCACTGCCAGCATTTCATCTCCAGGACGAAGAACGCCAAATAAGGCACAGGCGATCGCATGAGTACCGGACACAAACTGCACTCGAACCGCAGCAGCTTCGGCACCCATCACGTCCGCAAATACCCGATCGAGCGTCTGACGCCCTAAATCATCGTGACCGTAGCCGGTGACACCAGCAAAATGGTGCGCCCCCACCCGATGGTGACGAAAGGCTTCCAGCACTCGTTTAAGATTTTGCTTGACTGTTGCGTCAATTGCGGAAAAAATCGGAAACAGTACCTTTTCTGCTTCCTGTAGCTGTTGAAAGCTGTTCATCAATACCTGGAGAAAGAGATTTCTTATTTATTTTAGATTTTGGAGCTTTTGGCAATGTAAAAATTTGCATTTCCAGTAAAAGCGGGGCAAACAAGCCGCCCTTACAAGACCAAGATCAAAATCCCAAATCCAATAGCAGATTGGGCTGCACAATTTTTATCAAGGTTACTGCATGACTGTTGCGACCACAACTAAAGATCAAGAACAGGTGAGACAAGACTCGCCTCTCCGTCCTGATTGGGTCATTATTATCTACATGGCTGCGTTACACATCGCAGCGCTTTTCGCCCTATTTCCCAGTAACTTCAGTTGGGCTGCGGTTGGTGTCGCCGTCTTTTTCCACTGGGTAACGGGTGGCTTGGGAATTACGCTGGGATTTCATCGTCTGGTAACGCATCGTAGTTTCCAAACCCCTAAGTGGTTAGAATACTTCTTTGTTCTCTGCGGCACCCTTTCCTGCCAAGGAGGTCCGATTAACTGGATAGGCATACATCGCCTCCATCATTTGCACTCGGATGAAAACTTAGATCCTCATGATTCCAACAAAGGTTTTTGGTGGAGTCACATGGGCTGGATGCTTTATCAAAACCCTGCGGATACAGACATCCCTCGGGTTACTAAAGATATTTCTGGCGATCCGGTTTATCAGTTTTTACAAAAATATTTCATTCCCATTCAGGTTGTCTTAGGTTTAATTCTTTACGCCTTGGGCGGTTGGCCTTTTGTGGTTTGGGGAATTTTTGTTCGGATCGTTGCAGTGTTTCACTGCACTTGGTTTGTCAACAGTGCAACGCATAAATTTGGCTATCGCACTTACGAATCTGAGGATCGCTCGACTAATTGTTGGTGGGTGGCTTTACTCACCTATGGCGAAGGTTGGCACAACAACCACCATGCTTTTCAATATTCCGCTCGACATGGCTTAAAGTGGTGGGAAATTGACCTAACGTGGATGACCATTCAATTTCTTCAGTCGCTCGGTTTAGCCTCAAAGGTAAAACTGGTCGAAGAAAGTAAACAATAAACAGTAAAAAGGCAAAAGAAAGCGGAGAGAAGGATAAAGGATGAAGCAGTTTTTCCCTTCATCCTTCTCTCTTTTGCCTTTTTAGTTGTGTCCCTGCACGACGTGCTTAACGGTGGTAAAAGATTCTAAGCCAATCGGCCCTCGGCGATGTCCTTTTTGGTTAGACATTCCCAGAAATAAGGAGTCTCCGCCCTTGGGGTTACGCGAAAATCGGGGAGAAGAATTGAGATAGACTGAGGCACTATTAACGCCGAGAGCAAATTGGCGGCTTTCTTGATAGGATTCAGAAACTAGACAGTCGGCGTGACCGCTGCTGTATTGATTAATACAAATAATGGCTTCCTCGATACTCTCTACCAGTTTAAAAGCCACAATCTTATCAAGATAGGCTTGACTCCACTCTAATTCATCAGCTAGTTTCAAATCTGGAAATTGTGTCACCAAATCCCTATCTCCTCTGAGTTGAAACCCTTTTTCCTTAAGACTGTTCCAAAGCATTGTTAGAGAAGAAGGTTTGCAAGCTGGATGAATCAAAACCTTTTCAATCGCATTAACAGGGTCTGGCTCGCTTTGATGACTGTCTAAAATTGCGTTCCGAGCCATCTCTAAGCTACCCGTAGGCGACCAATAGAGGTAGCAGTTTCCCATCGCCGACTTCAAGACGGGTGCAGTTGAGAGCTGGATCACTTTTTGGACTAAACTAGGGCGACCATAGGGAATCACCAAATTAATGTATCGGTCTTGAATGACTAAATCCCGAATGGAAGCGCCTTGCTCTGATGGTAGTAGCTCCAGACAACCCGGTGGCATACCTGCTCGTTCTAAGGCTGATTGTAAAACTTGGGCAATGACCGTATTAGAGTGGCTAGCTTCACTTCCACCTCGGAGAATCAGGCTGTTGCCAGTTTTCAGACACATCCCGGCAGCGATCGCTCCTAGCTCCGGAAAGGCTTCGTAAATCAATGCAATGACCCCCAGCGGCATTAGCTGAGAGTAAGTTTGCGAGTGTTCTAGCTGATAAGTCGCGTTCATCACCCGCCGGATCGGATCGGACAACTCAGCTAACCGTTGCAAAATGTGGATGGTGGTTTGCAGCCGCTCAGGTGTCAGCTTCAGCCAATCTAAAATCAGCTCATGTGCTGCCATTTCGCGACTGGCTTCCAGATCCAGGGTGTTTGCTTCCAAAATATCGTCTAAGGATCTCTGAAGTGCCTGCGCCATTGCGGCGACAGCACGGCTGCGCTCTACTCCCTTGGTAGTTGCCAATTCCAGGGAAGCTTCATAAGCGCGACGAACAGCGTTCATTGGGTCGGGGGTCGGAGTAATATCGTTGATTGCCATTGGGCTAACGTCGGTGAGTCAGCCAGATGATCAGCGCTGGCACCAATAGCGCCAACACGCTCACCATCGCACACAGCACAATAATGATACCAGGAGGGGCGGGAGGTGAAATCTGAGCTAAGCAAAGCCCTGCGATCAGTACCACCGCAATGATTCCTAAGGAAACAGGTAGGTAGCTGTCCCCAAGCCCTGGATGAGCAGTACTCCAGCGATGACCCGTCCACCGCCACGAGCGCTTGTAGGGATAGCTTGTAGACAGTTGTTCGATCGCATACCCACTCTCTTCAACCACGAAGATTTGCTGACAGCGATCGCAGCCAAACGCTTCTGTCAGCGTAATCGGTACTAAACGCCCTCTACGTCGGCATGGGCACGGGTAATCGTTATTTAAGTCAATCTTCTGATCTTTCTGAGATGGCACAAGCGCTATTTAAACAAAGATATGAAAGTGTTAACTTAAGATTTTCGGAACCGGGTTCGTCTGTTAGACTTTTTTTAGTTTGCACCTAGTAGCCGCCTTTCTTCGGACTAGGTACCACTGAATGCCTTTAAATCCACAGACAATCTAGGCGAATTTTAACACTGTAAACCTTTGCCTAGAAATGCTCCGACTTATAGATAATCAGATATTTCCTCTCTACCTCTGAAGACCTACGCCTGGAGAAAGAGCTACTTCTTATATGATTTTAACCAGAAGAGCGGGTAACGCGATTCGAACGCGCGACATTCACCTTGGCAAGGTGACGCTCTACCACTGAGCTATACCCGCAAAACTTTATCTTTATCTAGATTCTCAAAATTTTCAGCATCTGTCAACTATCTTTTTTAATCATTTCATTAACCACCCAATGAAATTTGAAGTTGGCGAGAGTGGGAGCGCTTGGTGAAGCGATTTCTGCGGGGAGGCGAGGAAGGAATTCCTGACTCTGTATTTTGATGCTTTCCGGCTCCTCTTCCCTGAACTCACCCAGCTTCCGGACGCAACACCGTAGAATGAAGAAGTATGTAGTTAGTTGAATTAATTATTAATATGCCTGTTTTTGCGGCGATCGCAGTCTTGGCGCTTTTGATTGTGGTACATGAGCTGGGTCATTTCATGGCAGCTCGTCTTCAAGGAATTCACGTCAACCGCTTCTCCCTCGGCTTTGGACCGATCCTCTGGAAGTACCAGGGACCGGAAACCGAATATGCCATCCGGGCTTTTCCCTTAGGCGGATTTGTCGGTTTCCCTGATGATGACCCCGACAGTGATATTCCTCCAGAAGACCCCAATCTATTACGCAACCGACCCATTCTCGACAGAGCCATTGTCATTAGCGCTGGTGTCATCGCCAACTTGCTATTTGCTTACTTGCTGCTAGCGACTCAACTGGGTCTCGTAGGCGTTCAGGAATTTAATTATCAGCCTGGTGTCCTGGTTCCCCAAGTCGCCTCAGACGTAAGTTCGGCTGCACTCAAGGCTGGCATCAAAGCAGGAGACATTATTCTCTTAGCAGACGGTCAACCACTGAAAGCCTCCAAGGAAGCCATTCCAAAGCTTATGGAGGTAATTCAAAATAATCCCAACCAGCCGGTCCCCCTGAGCGTTGAACGTCAAGGTCAAATCATTTCCCTGACCGTGACACCGCAACCCGGAAGCGACGGGAAAGGTCGCATCGGTGTCCAGCTAGCTCCTAGCGGCAAAGTAGTGCGTCGGCACCTCAAGAATCCTGTAGAAGTTTTGACCACTGCGGCTACAAAGTACCAAGAATTTGTCGTTTTAACGGCTCAGGGCTTTGTACAACTGATCAGTAACTTTGGCGAAACAGCCGATCAGGTTGCTGGGCCGGTTAAAATTGTGGAACTTGGTGCCAGTATTGCCAAGTCAGACGCAGCGAATCTGTTTCAGTTTGCTGCCTTGATCAGCATTAACCTTGCGATTATCAACATATTGCCGCTACCGGCTCTCGATGGTGGTCAACTAGCTTTCTTATTGATTGAAGGCTTGCGGGGTAAACCTTTGCCGACTCAAATCCAAGATGGCATTATGCAAACTGGTTTGATGTTGCTTCTGGGTTTGGGAATTTTCTTGATTGTTCGAGACACTGCTAACCTGGAGTGGGTTCAAAAACTCTTGCAATGAACGCAGTTGTCTATCGTTTTTAACAATGGATAACTGACCTGTACGGGCGCAGGGTCATGCGCCCCTACCAACTAGACAATTGACGATTTATGAACATTACCCGTACATGGTCAGCTAAGCAGCAGCGTGCTTTGGAGATTTTGATTCGCCTGAAGCGATTGTATCCAGATGCACCCTGTACGCTGAACTACGAGACGCCGGTACAGTTATTGGTCGCAACCATTCTCTCCGCTCAATGTACCGATGAACGGGTGAATCAAGTAACCCCCTCCTTATTTTCTCGGTTTCCCGACGCCCCAGCTTTGGCAAACGCTGATATTGCCGAGTTGGAAACCCTGATCCGTTCAACCGGCTTTTATCGCAATAAAGCTAAAAATATTCAAGGTGCCTGCGTCCTGATTGTGGAGAAATTTAAAGGACAGGTGCCAAAACGAATGGAATTGTTGCTGGAATTACCAGGAGTAGCGCGAAAGACGGCGAATGTCGTTCTGGCTCACGCTTACGGCATCAATCAAGGCGTAACAGTGGATACTCATGTGAAGCGGCTCAGCTACCGATTGGGTTTGACAGAATATACAGACCCAGTGCGGATAGAGCGAGATTTAATGAGACTATTGCCCCTAGAGGATTGGGAAAACTGGTCAATTCGGTTGGTCTATCATGGTCGGGCAATTTGTAAAGCCAAAAATCCGGTGTGCCATGCTTGTGTCCTTGCGGATTTGTGTCCTTCTGCTAATTTGTCGCCCTCAGATTCTGTGAATATTAGCCTCGCCACATCTCCTCAAATTGTGGAAGCTTCTAATTGATACCATCCGCTAGAATGGAGAATGGTGTCTTTATTGCTGGAACAAAGTAGGATAATTCATGGCTAAAAAGAGCATGATTGAGCGGGAGAAAAAACGCCAGAAGCTGGTAGATAAGTATGCCGCTAAGCGTGAAACGTTGCAGGAAGCATTTGAGAATGCAACAACCCAACAACAGAAGCTGACGATTCATCGGCAGATACAGCAACTGCCGCGCAACAGTGCGCCCACACGACTGCGGAATCGCTGCTGGGTGACTGGGCGTCCTAGAGGCGTATACCGGGATTTTGGTCTGTCTCGCAACGTTATGCGGGAATGGGCACACCAAGGCCTGTTGCCGGGAGTTGTCAAGTCTAGCTGGTAGTCTTTAGTCTTTAGTCTTTAGTCTTTAGTTGATTGCGTTTGACCAATGACTATTGACTATTGACTATTGACCGCAACAGCGGTCGATGCCAAGACTGTCTAAGAGCAATTCACTGACCGCATTCGCGATCGCAAACTCGCTATAAAAACTTCTGGAAAAATCAAACGCCTGCATCTCTGTCAGAATGGCAATCACCAGGGAACCCAGGTCGTTTTCCCCTTCCATCCGCTGGCGGACATAAATCTGGGAAGCTCGTTGGGCAATCTCTTGATTGACAGCCTCTGGAATAAACTCTTCATCGAGCCACTTGTGTAATGCGCTTTGCAGCCATTTGCCTTCCTGTTGAGGATTTTCGGCTGGTGGTAAGGTGATCGGTGGGATAGGTTGAGACATTTTCACGTATCAGCTTTTCGCTTCTCAGCTTTTAAATTTCAGACGCCGACTCAATGATTCTAAAAGTTGGGGCAGTATTTTAGATATTAAGGTGGTTCTATCTCATCAGGACATCTATGCAGCCATTTGTGGCTGTTAGAGATATACATAGATCGGATAATACGTCATTAACCCGCTTGGATTGAGTGCATGGAGTTTGATATTCCCACCATTATTCAGGGGTATGCCCAAGGCTACTTCCTGATGGCGGATGACGACAATGGCTTGGGATGGTATTCCAGCCGTCAGAGAACACTCGTTCCCCTCGATGGGCAGTTTCGCTACCCGAAGTCACTGCGGCGTGTTCTCAACCAAGAACGCTTTACTGTTGCTGTCAATCGGGATTTCCAGGGTGTGGTGGCTGGGTGTGCGGATCGAGAAACAACGTGGATTTCCCCAGAACTACAAGAGATTTATTTGGCACTCTATGAAGAGGGTTGGGCTTATAGCTTCGAGACTTGGCAGGGAGAGGAACTGGCTGGAGGAATTTTAGGACTTGTCATCGGGGGTGCGTTTATTGGGGAATCTATGTTCTACCGGATTCCAGAGGGGTCAAAGGTGGCGATGGTGAAGTTGGTGGAAAGATTGCGATCGCGCAATTTTGCTTTCTTTGACGCTCAAATGATGAACCCCCATTTAGAGCGCTTTGGTGCTTACATCATTGACGATCCACAATATCAAGTCTTGTTACGGAAAGCGTTGCAGCGTCGGTGTTCTTTAGTATAGCCGCAGGCAGCGGGTGACTCCTACTGAGCAAACTCTTCTCGAATCATGAACAGGCTAAAACTTGTTAAAGACTTGAAATTCTGGTTGTTAGCGATCGCGGCTGGATTGATTACGATTCATCTTACTTTGACTTGGAGGAGTGGCAATACTGAACTGCTGAGTACAAGCTTCTTATTTTGGGCTGCGGTATCATCCCTGCTTTGGCAGAAACGGGACGGATTAGAGCTGAAAAGCGATGATTTTTCTAGCATTTTTGGGTTCGCACTGATTAGTTTGGTACTCTTTAAAAGTCTTTACCCCGGCTATGGTTTTACCCTTCACGTTACACCTTTGATTTCAATGCTGGGCTTGGGTTTAATTGCCTCTGGGGTTAAAGGATTAAAGCAGTATTGGCGGGAATTGCTGCTACTGGCTTTTTTCGTCTTAAATCAAGAATTAATATTGAAATTTTTGAATGTATCTTTATTAACCGCTAAACTTACATCTGTTATTCTTTGGTTTTTAGGATTCCCCGTTGTGCAGCAAGGGGAGATTTTAAGTTTGCCAACTGGGTCTGTACAAATTGGCGGAGCTTGTGCCGGTGTAGGTACTATCCTTCAGCTATTGGGGTTAGCTTTAGTTGTTTTACTCATTTTTCCAACTAAATTAAAGGAAAAGATTTTATTACCATTCGTTGCTGTCATCGTAGCCTTTACGCTAAATGGGATACGGGTGGCTTTGATGACGGTTTTGGCAGGGTTATCAAATAAAGAAGCTTTTGAATATTGGCATCTTGGTGATGGTTCTGTAATCTTTTCTATGATTTCTGTATTTATTTTCGGATTAATTTGTCGATTTTGGCTGTTAAAACCAGGCAGCAAAAATGAGAATTCCGTAGAATTTTAATTGCACCTATAGCACTCTTAAAGGATGCGTGAAAGCAAGCTCCCCGACAACTTTTACGAAGTCGGGGAGGGGAAAGGCTGGAAGCTCACAACTAAAACAGGATTGCTATATTTTTGACTGATGAAGCTTAATATAGCGGCAAAAAAGTGGACTGGGATTAGTTTCGAGGCGGAGTGCTTTTCAAACCCTTCAACCGCTTCCAGGCAAAGTACATTCCCAGCAAGAGAACAGCCAAGATGTTGCCTAAGATTTGGCTGGGTTCGGGCACTGGATCGGGATCTAACGATTGGCTGGATGGCTGTGCTGCGCTAGATGGCAGCTGGCTGTTCGCTGCTGACGGTGCTGACGGTGCTGACGGCATTTTGCTAGCAGTAGGTTTGCTAGCTACTAACGCTTTACTAGGTGGTGGCGCTTGGCTGAGTAGCGGCACGTTACCGTTTTGCCGAGACGTTGCTTCGGCGTTCATACCCTCTGGCGTTTCTACCGGCACTTGCACCTGCTGAGTTTTCTTGGGATCGACTCGCACTTCTTCCGTGACAGCGACAAAGGAGGTGTATTGCGACAACAACCGATAAGCGAGCGCGGTATCAGTAACGGCTTTGACATTATTTGGGTTTTCACCAGCATAGATTTCATTCATCAAATCTTTAATCCGGGCGCGTCCCCAAAGTTGAGCGATCGCGCTATTGCCACCGCCATCAAATTCAATCGGTAACTTCTTCTCATAGCGTTTGCCACCCGCGACGATTCCAGTAATTCGCAAAGTTCCCTTAGCGCGATCGCCTTTGCGTCCAAATAATACTAATGGCTGATTGGCAAATAAATCAGGGGGTTTGATCGGATAGATTTGCGGTGCTTTTCCAGCCCCTTCCCAGTTCACTTCAATATTCGTTAGTACGGGATTATTGATTTGTTGGGAGAACTTTTCGACAACTTTTTGGGCGGATTCCCTAGGGGGAACGACTTCTGAAGTGCCCCGTCCTTCCTCTGCCAAACGATCGATCAAGAAGCGGTTCACTGAAGGGCCAACACCGAAACTATAAAGCCGATTTCCAGGCTTCAGCCGCTTTTTAATTTCTGCGATCGCTTGCTGGTCTTGATCGATCAAACCGTCAGTAATCAAGACAATACTCCGCAGGCGTCCTTCTGGCGCGGCGGGGAAATTCAACACAGTTTGAATGCCATTAAATAACTCGGTGCCACCGTTAGCATCTAGGCGATTGATATAATTTAGGGCTTTCTCACGGTTTTGCGGCGTATTCGGTAAAGGTATAGGAGATAGCTGCGTCGCACTATCGGAAAAGTCAACAACATTAAAGGTATCGCCGGGATTGAGTCCATTGATAAACCGGCGCATCAGTTCCTTTGATTGCTCAATTGGCGGTCCACTCTGAGAGCCAGAAGTATCCATGAGAAATACCACATCTTTGGGTACAATCTCATTACTTTGATATTCCACGGCTGGAATTAAATAGGTGGCAAAGTGACCGCCGCGTTCATCCGCCTCTGATAATACTGTGGACTGGGTTTGGGCACTCGATACCTGATAACGTAAAATCAGGTCTTTATTCGGAATTGCGTTTTCCTTGCTCAATTCAACCCGCATGATGCGACCATCTTGAGTGGTACGGATTTGATGAGAAGGCGATCGCACTTCTTTGACTGGCACCCCGGCTTCGATTTCAACGGTTACGCCAATATTTTGTCCAGAACGGCTTCCGGCTGGTAAAGTCGGCGGATTGATTTGCGAAGTGTCGGTAACTGAGTTTGTATTGCTGTTGCTATTCGTTGAAGGTCCTGAGATATAGCGTGGCCCTACCACCATAGGAAAGACAAATTCATAGCTACCTTTTTCAAACTTCAGGCTTTCACTGTAGCGAATTGTGACATCGATTTTTTCGCCTGGTTTGATGTTAGCCAAGGACTGAGTAAAAATATTGTCTCGTTCTTGGTCTAATAAGGCAGCAGTTTTGCCTTCTTGTTTGGCTTGTTCGTAAATTTGCTTTGCTTCTTCGCGTTTTTTGATAACGCCTCGGATGATGCGATTGCCTACTTTTATTTCCATGTCATCCACCGCCGCTTCATCGGGGAGTGGAAATTTATAGACCGCTTCTAAGGGATTGTTAAAGGGATTTTCAAAGGTCTGCGTTACCTCCACCCGCGACACATTCCCTGTGACTTTCGCCACAACTTCCGTATGTTTCAACGGAAACACTCGCTCCTGTCCATCCACAATCGTGAATAAGCTGCCTTCCGTCAGAGATGCTTGCCTCTCAACTTCCTGAGTCACCATCTCTACCACAGGCGAAGCTAAGTACCGCACTCCCGCATATCCAAACAATAGGAAGGCACCGGCTATCAGCCATTTTTTCTTAGAATTACGTTTAGTAGTTGGGAGCGATCGCCCATTCAAATCTTGCAACACTTCATCTGCTGATTGATAGCGCCGCTTCGTACCTGTTTGCAGCATTTTGTCGAGAATGCTACCAAACTGTTTACTGACTGGCGTCTTCAAGAAATCCCGCCAAACCCAGGTATCTTCACTGGTATCGCTCAGATCGAAAGGAGGAATTTGGGTAAGCAAATGGATACAAGTAACACCCAAACTATACACATCGCTGGCAAAAATCGCTTTCCCTTTTACTTGTTCGGGAGCCGTATACGCAGCAGAACCGATGACCGTTCCGGTTCTGCCTAGCATCGTCTCAGTCGCATACTTTGCTGCGCCAAAATCGACTAACACGAGTTTGCCATCTCGACGGTTGCGGATGATATTTTCGGGTTTAATATCCCGGTGAATCATCTGTTGACTGTGGACAAATTGCAACACTGGCAGCAAACTTTGCAGGAGTTGCCGAATTTCTACTTCTTTAAACGGCCCTTTTTTGGCTAATTCTTGAGCTAAGTTTTCTCCATCGATAAACTGTTGCACTAAATACTGATGGTCATCTTGCTCAAAATATGCCAGCAGTTCGGGAATTTGATGATGTTTCCCAACAACCTCTAAGCGAGTTGCTTCTTGACGGAATAACTCTGCTGCTTTTTGGTGATTGTTAGTTCCTTGTTGTTGCGGAAAAAACTGTTTAATGACACAGCGCGGTTCCGATGGCTGGGATATATCCACAGCCAGGAAAGTTCTCCCCATACCTCCTTGACCAATCGGTTTAAGCGCAAGATAGCGATCGCTTAGCAGTAATTGCGATCCGCAACTTTCGCAGATTGCGGCATTTCCAGGATTTTCTGGCTGCTTACAATTAGGATTCAGGCAATAACACCGACGTCGATCGTGAGCTGTGCTTTTTTGAGGCGGGAAGGTCGTCATAGCAGCCCTTTTTCAAAACCGTTCACGCCATTCTAGCCATTTCATTTCTAAAATTAATATGAAGAATCGGCTAGAAACGCTCTCAGCGCAAGGTTTTGAGCTTTGTAGGAAGATAAACTTCTCCAAGTAGTACGGCAGAAGTTGCGCCGGTAACTTGGGGAAGATTGCCAGGGATGCCTAACTGACGCCAATATGCCAAAACAGCGAACGCGATCGCTTCTTTGAAATCAGCATTCACACCCGCTTCATCCGTCGTCAACACTGGCACGGGTTGTAAAGTCGCTTGTAGGCGCTGTTTTAAATAGAGATTGCGACTGCCACCGCCACACAATAACACCTCGTCAGGCATCTGCGGCAGGAAAGTGCGGTAGCTATGAACAATTGACGCAGCAGTGAGTTCAGTCAGCGTTGCCAGCAGATCAGCGCTACTCAACTCATAAGCAGAGGCATCTGCGATACACTGCCGGAGATAGGTGTAGCTAAATAGCTCTCGACCCGTTGATTTGGGCGGTTGCTGCTGGAAGTAGTCTTGCTGGAGCCATCGCTCTACTAAATCGTTGCAGATTGTGCCTGCTGCGGCCCATGCTCCATCTTGATCGTAGGTTTTGGCTCCATTTGTTAAATACTGCACCGCCAGGTCTAGAAGCGCATTTCCCGGCCCGGTGTCCCAGCCTCGAATATTTTCTAGCCAGCTGCCCCGACGCGCCGGTAGGTAAGTGACATTCCCGATACCGCCAATATTTTGGACACATCGGTACTTGTCAGGGTGGCTCAATAAATAAGCATCTACTGCTGGCACCATAGGCGCACCTTGTCCACCGGCGGCAATATCCGCCGCCCGGAAATTACTTACTGTGGGAATACCTGTCAGATGGGCAATTAAGGCACCCCGACCTAATTGCAGACTGTAACCTAAAGGAGTGCTGAGGACGGATGACTGAGGACTGAGTGAAGGGTCGAGGACTGAGGACTGAGGACTGAGTGAAGAATTGAGGATAAAAGATGAAGTCTCTTCTTTTCCCTCTCTCCCCTGCTCTGTGGGCGGGCGATGAAAAACAGTTTGTCCGTGAGAGCCAATTAACTCGGCTGGGGGGTTGCCGTTTTGAATGTTTTGGGCTGCTTGTGCGAAGGTGTAAGCGATCGCATCATCTAATTGGGCAAATTCTTCCATTGACAAGGATGACCCGCCACAAACTTCTAGAATTTGCTTTGAGAGCGCATCTGGATAAGGATAGGTGGCTCCTGCTAGTAGAGTCACTTTTATATCCAAGTCTTTACCAGTAATCTCTACAAAAGCGGCATCAATGCCATCTACCGACGTGCCGCTAATTAAACCAATTACACGCATAATTCAGAGAAATTAAAAATTATAAGGTACGGAAATCGCACAGCTGGCAGAAGAACGCGCTGAACGCTTGGCAGAACGGTTACGAGCAATGGCATCAACCCTCGATGAATTAGTGTGAGATCGGAAACCGGGTTTCTGGCTTGGGGATTACATCAAATTCAGCGGGTCAACATCTATTGTCAAGCTAACTGAGGACGGGCAGAGGAGGCGCAACTCGTTGAAATCCGGTAATTCTGGCAGCGAATCAGGCGCAAACTTGAGCATAATCTGCCATCGATATCGATTCGCCACCCGTAAGATACTCGCTGGTGCTGGCCCTAATACCTCATACATCGGGTTGGTGGAAGAGGTATCTGAACTGCTATCCCCCTGGGGTGCATTTGAAGCCAGCCCCGCTGCTAGCATCTCGGCAGTTTCCTGAACTTCAGCGGCATCGGTGCTGCTTAGCCGCAACAAAATGAGACGCCCGTAGGGGGGATAATTCAGCGCCTCTCGTTGTTCTAACTCTGTCTCAATGAAAGATTGATACTGATGACGCCGTACTGCTTGAATGACGGCGTGTTCCGGGGAGTAAGTTTGAATAATCACTTGACCGGGATCGTTGCCGCGACCGGCACGACCCGCAACCTGAGTTAGGGTTTGAAAGGCTCGCTCGGATGCCCGATAGTCGGGTAGATGCAGCAACCCATCCGCAGCAACCACTCCCACTAGTGTCACTTGGGATATATCTAGCCCTTTGGTGAGCATTTGAGTCCCAATTAATAAGTCGGCTTCTCCGTTGGTAAAGCGTGTCAGTAGCGTGCGATGAGCGCCTTTGGTGCGGGTGGTGTCGCTATCAAACCGGATATAGCGCAACTGAGGGAACTGCTGCGCTAATTCTTGGGCGACTCGCTGGGTGCCACTGCCAAAAAATTTCAGGTATGGGGAACCGCATTCGGGACAAGATTGAGGATGCGATCGCACAAAATTACAGTAATGACACCTCAATAATTCCGCGGCTTCTTCATGGGTGTGGTGATACGACAGCGAAACATCGCAGTGAGGACACTCAATTACATACCCACAGCTACGGCAAGAAACAAAAGTACTATGTCCCCGCCGATGGATAAATAAAATTCCCTGTTTCCCCTGATCTTGCAGCTGCTGCAAGCCTTCCTGAAGCGACCGGCTAAAAATCGAGCGATTCCCTTGCTGCAACTCTTGGCGCATATCCACCACTTCTACCGGCGGTAGAGGGCGAGATTGGATGCGTTCTGGCAATGAGAGGTAATGGGTAAGCGCGTTTTGAGTTGGAGAGACGCGATTCATCGCGTCTGAGTTTTGAGTTGAAGCGGTTAACTCCGGACTCGTAATGTTTAGCCAGGTTTCTAGGGAAGGGGTGGCGGAACCTAAGACGAGGGGACAGTTTTCCAACTCGGCACGCCAAGTAGCGACAGTACGGGCGTGATAAGTGGGTGCGGGTTGGTCTTGCTTGAAGCTGGAGTCGTGTTCCTCATCCAACACGATTAGCCCTAGGCGTGGCAGTGGGGCAAAGATAGCGGAACGGGTGCCAATGACGACTTGAGCTGCACCCGCCAGCATTTGCCGCCAGGTATCGTAGCGTTCGCCATCGGAAAGGGCGCTGTGATAGACGCAGACTTTGTTGCCAAAACGGGCGCGGAATCGGTCGGTTAGTTGGGGTGTCAAACCAATTTCCGGGACGAGGACGAGGGCGGATTGTCCCCGTTCTAAGATGGGGGCGATCGCTTGTAAATACACCTCTGTCTTCCCGGAACCCGTGACTCCGTGCAACAGCACCTTCGCAAAACCGGATAAAGACGCGATCGCTTCTAACGCCTCAGATTGAGCAGGTGTTAACGCTTTCGGTTGATCCCCAGCCAAGAGCGGTTCTGCGGAAGTCCGCAACATCTCCCGTTCTTGAATAACCACGCAGCCTTTTTGCTCCAGCGTCTTGATGGTGGATGAACTGGCGTTGCAGATTTGCAGCAACTCTGTCAACAACAAATCGCCGCCGCGCCGCCGCAGCACTTCCAAAATTTCCCGTTGGCGCTGCGTCAAGTCGAGGGGAAAAACATCGACAACCAGCGTCACGGCTTTCTGTAACTTCGGTCGCTGGGTTCTGGGCGGTTCCAGGTAACTTTCGACTAACTTGAGCCGCAATAGCTCCCGGATCGATCGATAGGCTCCTTTAACTTGACGCTGGAGGTAGACGAAGCTGTAGTCTCCAGAGGGTTGAGCTTTCAAAAGTTCCAGAATCTGACAGGCAGCGGGACTCAGGTAATGGGCACTTCCCGCTTGTCCCCCGCTTTCGCCTTCGCCTTGGGCAAGCCGGAGGCGACGCTGCGATCGCCCCAGTAATCCCGGCGGTAGCGCGACTCGAATCACCTGAATCAGCTGGGTGTAGTAGTATTGGGCGACTTGGTTCAGCAGTTGCCAGTAGGTCGGCGGGAAAAACCCAGCACTGACCACATCCTCCACATCCCGAATTTTGGCTGGGTTCAAATCTGGCGGCGGTGCATCGCAAATCCGAATCGCGATCGCTCCCAAAACTTGCGCCCCAAACGGTACGCTCAGAATATCCCCCGGCTGCACTTGCAACTGGGCAGGCAACCGATAGGTATACAACCGCTTCTGCGCTTCTGCTTCTGGACAATCCACCAGCACTTCTATCCATCGATTCTGTCCAGAATCAGACTGGTCGTAGGATGCTCTACTCTCCAGCACAATGCCCGAACGCCCGACATTGGGATTTGACGACATATTCCCCCTCTCCCTTGGCAGCCGGATACTACAGCCAGCTTTCCAGACCGCCATGCTTGTCGCTTATTGTAAACCTGTTAATTTTAGCTGGCTGTAGACGCTTGAGAGACTTGAAATTCAACAACATCCGAGGTCGCAACCAAGAGAATAGAAGTTAGGATACAAATGTCTCGCTTGGATGCTTGTATGTGAGTATACTTGCTATCCTCTATCTATTGTGCAGAGCGCGGATGCCTACTTTCTCCCTATCGATAGAGAGGAAAGCTCACAAGTATATGAGATCCTGTGTGAATAGCATGGGAAATTTAAAAAACTTTAAACTTTCCTTAATTAGGAGCCAGAAAAAATGGAAAGAAACCCCAGACTTGGCATTGATTTAAGTTTAATTTAATTGAAATTTATCTACGGCATCACAGCTGACGGCAAGCTTCTAATAGACTAGGGCATCACCTTCATGTTTCCTGATTTTTTCTTAAGACGCATACCCAATCTAAAGCGCTTCTAGATTCTGTAATCGAGAAATGTAATCAGGAAAACAATCAAAAAACTATTTTCTGGTAGCCTTAAAAAGCTATTTGTAAATTGAAAGGTTGAATAAATTTTGAGTGTTCCAAAGCGGGTACCCGATCTGGTGTTGCCACGAGCGGATAAATGAAGCTCAAAATTAGCAAAGAATGCAGACAGTAAAAATAAAGTTGACCCTTGAGTCTATGCTCGTAGAGCCTGTCTTCAGTCCGTCATGGATATGTACAAAGAGAGCATCCGTTCCCATCAACTCGCTTTATCCAATACCGACTCAGACCTTGCTATGAATATTGCTGACTTGAACCGAAGCGACGTGGAATCTACATCCGATCGGGATTTTGTAGATATTACCGACCAGCAAATGGAAGAAACCACTGAAATAGAAATCGTCAGTGTTGAAGATGAAATTTCAGACGAAATTGATAAATTAGCCGGTGGTCGCCCCTCTGAATACCGCAAAACTGTCTCCGATGATACTGTAGGAGCGTTTTTTAAGGAGATGGCACGCTATCCCCTTCTGAAACCAGATGAAGAAGTCGAGTTAGCCCATCGCGTCCAATATTTAGTCAAGATAGAAGCGCTCCAAGAAAAATTACAAAAAGAGTTGGATCGCGCTCCCACGAAAGCAGAACTGGCAGCAGCAGATGGGCTTTCGGAACGGCAGATGGAACATCAACTGTATCGCGGACGGGTGGCGAAACGGAAGATGATTCGCTCGAACCTGAGATTAGTTGTTTCTATTGCTAAACGATATTTGAACCGAGGTGTTCAATTCCTCGATTTAATTCAGGAAGGGGCGCTGGGATTAAATCGCGCTACAGAAAAGTTTGATCCCGACAAAGGTTATAAGTTTTCTACCTATGCCTATTGGTGGATTCGGCAAGCAATCACGCGGACAATCGCTAACGATGCGCGCACGATTCGATTGCCGATTCACATTGTCGAGAAGTTAAATAAGCTCAAAAAAGCGCAGCGAGAACTCAAGCAAGAACTGCATCGCAATCCGACAGAAGAGGAACTGGCGCAATCTTTAGATATTGAGGCTTCGCAGTTGCGTCAGTTGTTGCAGCTTAGAAGGCGATCGCTTTCTCTCAACCATCGCATCGGGAAGGGAGAAGAGACGGAACTGATGGATCTGCTCGAAGATGGTGATAATCAATCTCCTGAAGAGCAGATGAGCGAAGCCATGATGCGCCAGGAAATTTGGGAAGTGTTAGGCGACGTTCTCACCGATCGGGAAAAAGATGTTATCTCTCTGCGGTATGGTTTAACCAGCAGCGAACCCTACACGTTAGAAGAAGTGGGCTGTCTATTTAATTTGTCCCGCGAACGAGTGCGTCAAATTCAAAGTAAAGCGATGCGGAAACTGCGGCGTCCCCAGGTTGCCAAACGCTTGAAAGGATGGCTCACCTAAAAGTTGTTGGCGATCGGTAATTAGTCATTCGTTTTATGATTGACCAAACGATCGCTGACTGATGACGAATGACTACTGAATTGATTTTACGTCCAGCAGAGCCTGGAGATGCGTCGGTGCTATTTGGGCTAATTAAAGCACTCGCGGAGTATGAGAAACTCTCTGACGCTGTCACAGGCAATACGGACGCCCTGAAAGAGCATCTGTTCGGTTCTAAGCCTTATGTAGAGGCAATTCTAGCAGAATATGCGGGGCAAGCCGTGGGGTTTGCCCTGTTTTTTCATAACTATTCCACCTTTCTCACTAAGCCGGGAATTTATCTGGAAGACTTGTTTGTACTCCCAGAATATCGGCGTCAGGGGATCGGGAAGGCGATTCTCACCCACCTTGCTCAGTTGGCTGTATCTCGCGGCTGCGGGAGATTGGAGTGGAGCGTTTTAGATTGGAATGAACCCGCGATCGCATTTTACGAACGCATGGGTGCTGACGTTTTGCCCGACTGGCGGATTTGCCGCGTTACGGGCGATTCTCTCGTGAGTATGGCTGCACTAACCCCTTCTGCCAGTGACGTAGGCAGCCGTTAGAGGGTGCTGGGGCGATTCAAAAATCTGCTCAACCGAACCAGATTCGATCAATTGTCCAGCACCATCCTGAACCCAAAACAGCGCCACATCATCCGCAATCCGTTTTGCCTGTGCCAGATTGTGAGTGACGACGAGGACTGTATATTTGCCGCGCAGATTGACGATTAAATCCTCTACGACTTCACTAGAAAGGGGATCGAGGGCGCTGCAAGGCTCATCCATCAGGAGAACATCGGGTTTGAGGGTGATCGCTCTGGCGAGACATAGCCGTTGTTGTTGTCCGCCAGAAAGGGAAAGGGCAGGAGATTTCAGCCTGTCCTTCACCTCATCCCACAAGCCGACATCGCGCAAGGCATCTTCGACAATTTCATCGATTTTTTCTCGATTCCTCACTCCATGTTCTCTAAGCGGAAATTCAAGATTTCTGATAATGGAAAGTGGGAAGGGATTGGGTTTTTGAAATAGCATTCCTATTCGGCGACGCAATGAAATCACATCGATTTCTTGCACATCTCGCTCCCCCAGCAGAATCCGCCCTGTTAACCGACAGTTGTTGGTTAAATCGGTAAGGCGGTTTAGACAAGTGAGAAAGCTTGTTTTGCCACAACCGGAAGGGCCAATTAGGGCTGTAATTTCACCCGATTTAATAGAGAGAGTGACATCTTTAAATGCGGGTTTATTCGCGTAAGAAAGGCTTAAATTCTCGGTTTTGATTTCTGGGGCATTACTGGGAAGTGAGGCTGAAGTTTTCTCTTGAATTCTAATTTCGCTTGTCGTGTGTTTCATGAAGAATTTAAACTGTAAAGACGCGAAGTACGCAAAAAAAGAACGCGAGGTAAGCTTGGTTTACGCTACCCAAATTCGGGATTGCCGAAACCGTTCTGCTAGCCAAGAGATTGCAGCATTAATGAGTAATAGAAAGCTGACTAATACGAGAGCAGAGGCGTAGGCATTTGGTTCGCCGCCAGAGACGTTCATAGCGAGATCGTAAATGTGAACCGAGAGCGATCGCCCGGAATCCCACAACGACTCTGGCATCCGATCGACATAACCGCTGGTAAAGATTAAAGCAGCCGTTTCAGCGATCGCTCTTCCCAAACCTAACAGCAACCCCACAACTAATCCAGGCATTGCGGCTGGTAGCAGTAACTCCCATAATGTTGCTGTACGCGAGAGTCCCAGCGCCGCCGCCGAACGTCGATAGTCATCTGGTACGCCTCGGAAACCTTCCTGGGTTGAGCGAATCAAAATCGGCAGCACCATACACGCCAGCGTCAACCCACCGGAAAGAATCGAAAAGCCCATTCCCAAAGTTTTGCAGAAGAAAGCGTTCCCAAAAAGAGCAAAAACAATTGAAGGGATGCCTGCTAAAACATCCAAACTCAGTCGCACTAACCGCCCTAAAATACTCTGGTTTGAGGTAAATTCAGCCAGCAATATCGCAGTCCCTACTCCCAACGGAATTGAAACCGCCATGCATACTCCTACAATTAGCGCTGTCGAGACTAAAATAGATGCGATTCCTCCATCTCGTCCAGCATTACGCGGTGCGGTTGTCAAAAAGTCCCAGCTAATTTGACCGATACCAGAAATAAAAATATCGCTTAATAGCCACAATAGCGAAGCTGTTATTAAAGCGACAGATCCCCAGACGATTGCTGTGGAAATAAATTCGGAATAAGGCAAACAATTAAAAGGCGAAAAATTGTTTTTTTCTTGCACCTTTTGTTTTTGTAAGTTTGTCTTCTCAAAGGATTCACTCATAAAGATGCCCTTGATTAATCATTTCGGCAGCAACGACTAAAACCACAATCATCGCCATCAATATCAACCCGCTGACAAACAAGGCGGCGCGGTGATTTCCCACGGCATAAGCCATCTCTAAAGCAATATTTGCTGTCAACGTCCGCACTGGCTCAAATACACCCTTTGGCACCTGCACGACGTTACCACAAACCATTAGCACCGCCATTGTTTCGCCAATCGCCCGTCCCGTTTCCAAGATAATCCCCGTTAATAGCCCTGATTTTGCTGCTGGAAAAACCACACCACGCACCATTGCCCAGCGTCCCAATCCCAGCGCCGCCGCACCCCGCAGATAATGTGCGGGCACGTTGGTAAAGGTGGCATCGGCTACTAAGGCAATGGTGGGCAAAATCATCAGGGTTAAGATTAAAATCCCGGCCAATAAACTTGGTCCCGGTGGGTGCATCCGCCCAATAATTGGCACCAGTACGACTAAACCCCAAAAGCCATAAACGACTGAGGGAATCCCTGCTAAAAGCTCAATTAAGCCTCGGTAAATTTTGGCTAATGCGGGAGGTGCATAATAGTGGCAAAAAACTGCTGAGAGAATCCCTAAAGGGGTTGCGATTAGCACAGATCCCGCCGTCACAAATAGCGACCCCCACAACATCGGCATTAGGTTAAATTCTTCGCTAACTGGATGCCAGGAGGGGTCTTTGAAGAAGCGTGTCAGTCCGATATTTTGCAGGATGGGTAAGGTTTCCCAAATCAGGAATAGCAGGATTAAAAGCGCGATCGCGCCCGAAATAATCGCCATTCCCCGCAACATCCAGACGAGGATGGCTTCATTTCGCGACTGGGACAAAATACTGCTCCTTCACAATGTCTTGCACATCTTGAGAACGGGCAAAATCAATAAATTCTTTTTGCAATCCGGCGGGTGTGGTTTTTGTTACCAAATTAAGAGGGCGAGAAATCGGAAATTTACCGTTGCTGACGTTAGCAATAGAGGCGTCTACTCCTTCTATTGGCAACAGTTTGATTGGAGTATTGTGAGTAGCACCATATTCGCCTGAACCAATAGAGACATAAGCGATCGCGTTGGGATTCCCTGCTACGGTTTTGATTCCTTGTTCGTTATCGCCAATCACCACATCGGCACGAATATCGGTTGTCTTTAATTTGAAGTGGTCGGCAAACAGTTCCAGCGTGGATCGACCCTCAGCTTTATTGACCACCGTAATTGGGGCATCTTTCCCGCCGACTTGTTTCCAATTATTGATTTTGTCGGTGTAGATATCGACAATTTGCTTGTCCGTCAGATTTTTAACTGGATTGTCTTGATTGAGAATGACCGAGACGCCATCGTTAGCAATCATAAAAGCTTGCAAATCCTTCTCGCTGTCTTTGAGGCTTCGGGAAACCATCCCAATATCCGCCACCCCCTGGCGGGCATCTGCGACTCCCCGCGAAGATCCGCCCGTTTGCACGTCAATCCGGACTCCCGGATGTTGAGTTTCATAGCGCTTGGCCATCTCAGCCGCCAGAGGTGCTACCGTACTCGATCCCGTCAAAACCAGCTTGCCTTGTAACTTATCGGATGATTGGGTTGCCCCTTCTGGAGGCTTCCCGCAAGATTGCAGCCAAAAGCAGGCAGCTAACCCTAGAGAAAGCGGCGCAAGCATTCTTAGATTCTTCATCAGTTATGTAATTGAAGTTTTTTAGGTGTTGGAATCAAACGAAACCAGGCAACATCCCAAGTCAATCGCCCGACCAGCATTTGTCCTCTGGATTGCAGGATCTAGCTGATAAAGCACCGCCTTGCCATCTCGCGTCGCCGTCACAAAACCCTCTTCTCGCAAAACTTTTAGATGATGCGATAGCAAACTCTGTTGCAACCCCAGCACCGCATTCATCTCGCCAACGTGCTTAGGGCCACTCATCAGCAGTTCTAAAACCTCAAGCCGCGTTGAATCTGCCAAAGTTTTCAGTTTTTGGGCACAAAAGGACTGCGATGAGACTTTTTGGGTACTCATGGATTCACCTGTGTGAAGTTGGGAATTAACCCAGGCTTGACCTGGATTGATATCAACCTATATTTATATCAATAATCTTTTATTAATACCAGCTTAATTTTTTCTTAATCGATGCTGAGGTTGTGGGGAAAATTTAGATTTTTACCTGAAAAACCTAACCTCCTTCCCAAGGAGAGGTTCCCAAGTGCAAGCTGTTCTATAGCACTCCTAAATGATTCCTAAAGGCGAGACCCCCGACTTCGGGAGAGAAGTCGGGGGTCTCAAGAGCTGGCATCTTAAAACTCAAATAGGATTGCTAGAGCCGCTTTGTGCTAACTGGCTCTTCAGGGGAATTTCTATCCAGAACTCAGTACCCTGACCGGGTTGGGACATACATTTAAAGAAACCGCCGTGTTTTTCGACCACAATCTGGTAGCTAATGGAAAGTCCCAGACCTGTGCCTTTGCCAACTGGCTTCGTGGTGAAAAAGGGATCGAAAACTTGGCACTGCACGCCTGGACTCATGCCAGGGCCATTGTCACGAATCTGAATAACAACGCGGGAGACACCAGCTGGGTTGTCCTGCATCAGAAAAGTACGAATGGTAATCTGACTGGGTAAGTTTTTAATTTCCTCCAGCGATCGCGTTTCATCGCGTTGCTCTAGAGCGTCAATGGCGTTACCGATCACGTTCATAAAAACTTGATTCATCTGACCGGCGTAGCACTCGATAGGCGGTAAGTCTCCATACTCTTTCACCACGTCGATCTCGGCATGGTCTGGCTTGGCTTTGAGTCGATGTTGCAAGATTAACAGAGTGCTGTCGATGCCCGTGTGGATATCGACAGGTTTCCGCTCAGCCTCATCCAGCCGGGAGAAATTGCGTAAAGACAGAACGATCTGGCGGATGCGATCAGCTCCAACCTTCATTGATGAGAGCATCTGCGGAAGATCCGAAGTCAGGAACTCGATGTCAATCGCCTCTGCTCGATCCACAATTTCAGGATGGGGATTCGGGTAATGACGTTGGTAGAGTTCCATGAGTTTGAGCATATCTTGGGTATACTCATCAACGTGGCTGATATTGCCGTAGATAAAATTAACCGGATTATTAATTTCGTGAGCGACACCGGCAACCAGTTGACCCAAACTCGACATTTTTTCGGTTTGAATTAGCTGGCTTTGGGTTTTCTGTAACTCTTGGAGGGCACTAGAGAGTTGTTCTGCTTGCTGCTGGGTTTGCGCGAGGAATTCCGCTTGCTGTTGGTAGAGTTCGGCTTGCTGAATCGCGATCGCAGCTTGATCGGCAAGTTGTTGTAGCAGATCGACTTCCTCCGCCTTCCAAACTCTTGGCGCATGACACTCATGGGCAACCAGTAGCCCCCACAATTGCTCCCCTCTGCGAATCGGGACGACTAAATTGGCTTTCACCTGAATCTGTTCCAAGAATTCGACATGACAAGCTTGCAAAGAAGCTTGATGCACGTCGTTCATTGCCCGAACCCGTCCCCCCTGGTATAAGATTGCGTACTCTAAGGGAAAGCAGTTCTCGTCATATACCTGCCCCAGAATCGATTTTGTTTTGCCAGTGACCTCTTCGACAACCACCTGGCCTTGCCAACGCCGGGTGAACTGGTAAACGATCACTCGATCTGTATCTAACAGGTTTCGGACTTCGCGCACGATGGTTTGCAGGATTGTTTTTAGCTCCAAAGTGCTGCGGATTTGGTCGATGACTTGCTTAAGAACGCTTGCCCACTCCAAAGATTGTTGTAACTTGACTGTACGCTCTTGGACTTGACAATCGAGGTTGGCATTCAGACGCTGCACCTTTTGGTACAGTCCATACTGCTCAATCGCCATTGAGAAGCAATCGCCTAAAGTATCAGCGAGTTCAATCTCTTCCGGAGTCCATTGGCGCGATTGGCCTCTTTTTAGCTGTCGCCAAAGTTCAAAAGATTTCCGGGGATGAATTTGTCGCGCATCCGGGTCAAAATGCCCAGCCCATAAGGTTTCTGTGTCAATTTCATCTCGAAAAATTGTCAAGTATCCGACCAACTGTTGACGGTGTTGGAGGGGTACAATCAACACGCCTCGAATCAAAGTAGATTGAAATACAGTTTCAATCGATTGTAAATACGTTTGTTTATACAAGTCAGCGATCGCAATGATGCCACTGCTACCCCTAGCATTTGCGGTAGCGACAGGGTTTAAATTTGCTCCGCCTTTTAACCATTCTTGCCACAGAGGATGCTGCTCAATTAAAACGGATGAGGCAGGTACTGCTACCACTCCCGGTTCTACGAGCTTCAATTGATCGCCACAGGTGTACACTATCGCTGACAAGCCAGTAGTTTCTGGGGCGATGTACAGTCTGCCACCCGAACCTTGCAGCGCCCTAACGGTTTCCTCCAGGGCGGATTGCAGCTCAATGGTAGGGAGTGTATGCAGCAGGGTAGCGACACGGTTAAGCGTGACTTCCCGCTGAGCTTTTTCGCGGGTTTGGGTGAGTAAAGTAGATTGAGCGATCGCAATCGACACTTGATCGGCTACCATCTGGACAATTTCCAGTTCCCGTTCTGAGATTACTTGCGGTTGCGAGTAGTGACCGACTAAAAGCCCCCACAAGCGATCGCCATGCAGAATCGGCACCACCAGAGAAGACTGCACGCCCATTGCTTTGAGATATGCCACATGGCAAGGGTCTATAGGGCGATAGTGGATCTTTCTGGTTTCTAGGGATTCTCCGGTTTCTGGAGAATCCATTAGCGATAAACCAATGAGTCCTGACGCAACATTCACAATCGAACGCAGACGCACTTTCTGATAGAGTTCGCGTGCTTGGGGAGGAATGTCATCCGCTGGAAAGTTCAAACCTTTTAAAGACGGAAGGCGATTTTTATAAATAAATTCGGCAATCACTTCTCCACTTTCATCAGCATGAAACCGATAGACCATGACTCGGTCTGCTTCTAGTAACGAACTGACTTCTGCCACCGTTGCGATTAAAATTTCTTGTAATTCCAAGGATTGACGAATCCGGTTAGTGATTCGGTGCAGCAATCCTTCCCGCTCTAATTCTGACTGTAATTCTGGCTTTAAAACTTGCGTATTTTTACTGATGGTCATTTTTTCATCCACTACGCTTATAATATTTGTGCCTTTTTCCGCACTGTATCTATTTTCGGTGTACTGACTAAGTTCAGCCATACGTGAAAATATGGAACTTTTTTTAAAAATTAGTTTCTATACCAATCTAAAATGATTCGTGAAGGTGCGATTCCCGACTTCGAGAAAGAAGTTAGGATCTGAAGGTTTGTCTCACAACTAAAATAGGATTGCTATATATATGTTTTCGAGCGATTTTGAAATCGGGTTTTAAAATAATGCTGTAGATTTAGGGATTTTTTAGAAAATGAGTTGCTAAAATTCTATCCAGCTAAGGTTTCTAACTTTCTCGTCAGTGCGATCGCGCTTGATGAAGATTTGTTAGCTTAAACTCTAATTGGAATCTTGATAGCAAACTCAGCCCCTTGCCCGGGTGTTGAAGTACACTCCAACTGTCCCCCATGTTTTTCGGTTACAATTTGGTAGCTAATCGCTAGACCCAGCCCAGTCCCTTTGCCAACGTTTTTCGTTGTGAAGAAAGGATCGAAAAGTCTTGACTGAACCTCAGTTGAAATCCCTGAACCATTGTCAATTATTCGGATTTCTACTTGATTGTTCCCTGCGACTTTGGTGCGAATCAAGATGGTAGCGGGATTGCCTTTAATTTCTTCGATCGAGCGTTTATGATTAAACTCATCGAGAGAATCAATTGCATTTGTAAGTAAATTCATAAACACTTGATTTAGTTGTCCGGCATAACATTCTACTAAAGGTAAATTGCCATACTCTTTAATCACCTGAATCTCCGGATGTCCCGGCTTATCTTTTAATTGATTCTGTAAAATTACTAGCGTATTCTCAAGACCCTCATGAATGTCAACGGCTTTCATCTCCGCTTCATCTAAACGGGAGAAGTTTCTTAGAGATAGAACAATTTGACGAATCCGTTCGGCTCCAAACTTCATGGAAGATAGAATTTTCTGAAAATCAAGGAGCAGGAAGTCGAGTTCGACTTCTTCGATATAGTCTTGAATTTCCGGGGTAGGATTGGGGTAGCATTGTTGGTACAACTTTAAGAGTTTGAGCAAATCTTCCAGATATTCATTGGCAGGAGTGATGTTGCCATAAATGAAGTTGACTGGATTGTTAATTTCATGTGCAACTCCAGCCACCAGTTGACCCAAACTAGACATTTTTTCAGTTTGAATTAATTGAGTTTGAGTTTGTCTCAACTCAGATAGAGTTTGTTGTAACTCTTGAGCTTTGTCTCGGTATTGGGTTTCAGCCTTTTGAATTTCTTCAAACAAGCGGGCATTTTCTAAAGCCGTGGCGATTTGTCCGGCGAGGGTGTTGAACGTCTCTAGATCCGTTTGACTGAAGCGATCGCTTTCCTTGTCTTGAATGTCCAGCACTCCTAGTAGCGCCCCACGAGCAACTAAGGGCACCACTGCGGAAGAACCCATTTGGATGGGTTTCAAGTCTCCTGCTAGCCCTGCACTGTCCTGTTTATCCACCCAGATCGTTTGCTGCTTTCGGGCAGCAAGGGCGACTAAGCTGCGATCGTCAAGAGACAGACAGGCGCTTTCATCATGCCCAAGCATACCCTGATTGCCAGAGTCAGCCCGCCGGATGAGTTGATTCGTGGTTTGATCCAACAGATAAATTTGCACGTAGTGCAAGCCGAAGCGATTCTGCATGAGGGCGATCGCTTCGCGCAACAGCTTTTCCGGGTCTATAATCGCTTTCGACAGCTCGCTGACGGCAACCGTAACGTGCTGACTAACTTCCAGTTCGCGGGTACGCTCTTCTAGGCCTTGAAGCAATTTACCGACTTGTTCTGCCATCCCATTGAAACTCAACGCTAGCACCCCAATTTCATCCTTTGATTGGATAGAAGTACGAGCATTGAGGTTGCCAGCAGTGAATTGAGTCACTGTTCCAGCGAGATTAATCAGTGGCTTAGCCAGTAGTTCTCCGATCGTAATCGCCGCGATAATGACTACACCTGCAATAATCGCAGCCAGTAACAGCGTGTCGCGGGCTTGGGCTTCGATAGGCGCTAGAAATACCGCTTTCGGTTGGACAAAAACCACAAACCACGGTCGCGTCTTTAGCTTGGTAACTGCTGCTGCGTTCGGCTCGTTGTTTGTAGAGGATAAGGCGGTTGTAAAGTAAGGGGATGTTGCAGCGTTATCTAGACCTTGCTCAAAATCAGGCAAATTTGTCGAAAAGTCTGCCGTTTTCCCCTTGGGCAACCGTCCTTCTGCTTGCAGAGCCTTCACTTTAGCCGGTGGGAGCGGTGTAACCGATTTAAAATTTAACTCAGGTGAGTTCCCGTGAGCTAAACGAATATGGTTTTCGTCTAGCAAAATCGCAAAGGAAGCGCTTCCTCTCACTAGGTCGGTATTTTGACTAACCAATCGCTGGACAGCAGCAGCGTTATAACGGATACGTAAGACACCGATAGTATTTCCCGACGCATTTCGTACCGGACTACTGAAGTACAAACCGATCTCATTAGTACTTGGAGAAAACACAATGGGCGAGACATAGGGTAAGCCAGTTTTAAACGGTCGCTGAAAGTAATTCTGGTCAGATTTATCTGTACCGATATCTGGTGTATAGGTATCAATTACATCTCGCCCCTGACTATCGAGCAGCGCGTAGGACGAGATATTCAAAGTATCTTTACGGCTGAGCGAACGTAAAGCGCCCTCGACTTCTGAAGCGATACTTTGTCTCTGGTTAGCAGGTAAACTTAAGTACTTGGCGAAGACTGGCAACTGAGCTTCAACCCGGACAGCATCCAGATTCGAGTTTATAAAAGCATCTATACTCAGGGCAGTTTGAGAAGCAGATGTTAAGAGGGTTTGGTTAGCATTGTTCGTCAGCGTCTTTTGTGTGGCTCGCTGATTCAAGAAGGCTAGTAATGCTAAGGGGAGGAGTGCCACACCCAGGAAAGAAAAAATCAGCTTAGTGCGTAGGGTATAAAGTTGGAGCTGTTTCACAGTCAATTTACCTTTTGTAACTGCTGCACAAAGGACGGATCGATTAGTTTTTGAATATCCGGCGCAGCGCTTAGCCCTCCGGTACGAGTATAAAAGTCGGCGTACAATTTGGCTGTATGATACAGCGACTCTGTTGTTGAACCTGGAGTAAATGCCTTTAAGTTGTCTTGCAAATTAGACAACTGGATGCCATCTGTTGAAATAATTTCAGGTTTGATATTGAGGGTTTTGGCAATTATTGCTTTGCTTTCTTCTGGATTCGCTTTCCAGTAGTCTTGGGCTTGGAACCAAGCGCGAATAAATGCCTTTATATCTTGAGGGCGATCGCGTAGCACATTGCTGTGAAACACGATGACATCTGGAATTAACCCAGGAGTCTGCTTACTGGTGAATAGCACTTTAGCCCCAGATTTGACTGCTTGAGACAAATGGGGTCCCCAGGTTTGTCCTGCTTGAATTTCACCACTTTTTAAGAAAGCTGGAATTGCTTCCGCTTCTATATTGACTAAGCTGACATCTTGAGTAGAAAGACCTTTCGTTTCTAGTATCTTAGTGACAAACAGTTCTCCAAAATCATTTAACTTAGTGCCGATCCGCTTACCCTTCAAATCAGCCACGCTTTTTATATGGCGCTGAGCTACCATTGCGTCAGCACCCGCTGATTGATCGGTGACTAAAACGATTTTTGCATCTGGGTTTTGCCCAAGCCTACTCATAACGCTACCTAATGGCAGCGCAACCCCATCATTTTTATTAGCACTGAAGTTAGACAGGGGTAGGAGATAGTTTTCTGAAAAAATGGGTTCGACTTTAACACCCTGCGCTTGGAAGAATCCTTTTTCTTGGGCGATCGCCATCGGAAACTGTCCAGCCCAAAGATTATAGCTGACCCTAAGAGGCAAAGACTGTGGGCTGGAAGTTACGGTTGTCGTGCCATTGCAGGCGGTGATTAGCACAATGCTGAGTAATACAAGAGATACAAAGCGTAGCAATCGAGATTTCATGCTAAAACCTGTTGATGTGTGTGACTGAATACGGTCAACTTCCTGGCTGCAACTGCTGCACAAAAGACGGATCGATCAGTTTTTGAATATCTGGCGCAGCGGTTAATCCTCCAGTACGAATCGAGAAATCGGCGTACAATTTGGCGGTATGGTACAACGACTCTTCTGTGGAATCTGGAGTAAACGCTTTTAAGTTTTCTTTTAAGGTGGACAGCTGAATGTTATCGGTTGAAACGCTCTCCGGTTTAATCTTCAGCCGCTTAGCAATCAGTGATTTGCTTGCTTGGGGATTTGCTTTCCAGTAATCTTGGGCTTGGAACCAAGCTCGGACAAATGCTTTTATCTGTCCAGGGCGATCGCGTATTACATTGCTGCGAAACAAGATGACATTCGGAATCAACCTAGGTGTTTGCTTACTGGTAAATAGTACCTGCGCTCCGGCTTTCACTGCCTCTAATGTGTAGGGATACCAAGTTTGTCCGGCTTGAATATCACCGCTTTTTATGTGTGCTGGAATTGCTTCCCCTTCTATATCGACTAGCGTCACGTCATCGGTAGTAAGACCATTGCTCTCCAGCATCTTGACAACAAACAATTCTCCGTAGTCGCCTAACTTCACGCCGAGTCGCTTGCCCTTCAAGTCAACCACACTTTTAATATCACGTTGCACCACTACGGTATCAGCACCAGCCGATTGATCGGTTTCCAAGACAATGTGGATATCTGAGTTTTTCCCAATGATGCTCATCACACCACCCAATGTTACGATGATGCCATCATATTTACCTGCACTAAAATCAGAAACAACTCCTAAATAGTTTTCTGAATACACAGGTTCAACTTCCACCCCCTGTTCTGCGAAAAATCCTTGTTCTGAAGCAATCTCCATTGGGAAATATCCAGGCCACAGATTGTAGGCAATTCGCAGTGGTGGAAGCTCAGGTTTAGAGGTTATAAAGGTTCTGCCATTGCAGGCTGTAACTAGGAAAAGGCTGAGCAAAAAAAGAGACGCGAAGCGGAGAAATCGAGATTTCATCTTGAAAAACTGTTGATGTTTAACTGCATGGAATAACGCTTTTTTTCTCGTTAATTTCCTGCCTGCGACATCTGCACAAAAGAAGGATTAATCATTTTTTGAATATCTGGCGCGGTGCTTAATCCTCCGGTGCGAATATAGAAGTCGGCGTACAATTTGGCGGTATGGTACAACGACTCGGTTGTAGAACCAGGAGTAAATGCTTTTAAGTTGTCTTTTAAGGTGTACAACTTGACACCCTCAGTGGAAATTTCTTCAGGTTTGATGGAGAGCGTTTTCGCAATCAGTGCTTTACTTTCTTCGGGATTTGCCTGCCAGTAATCTTGTGCTTGAAACCAGGCGCGAATAAATGCTTGAATGTCTTTTGGGCGATCGCGTACTACTGAGGAACGAAACACGATTACACTCGAAATTAAGCCTGGTGTGTCCTTACTGGTGAATAATACTCGCCCTCCAGATTTGGTTACTTCAGATAAGTACGGTTCCCAAGTATGTCCCGCTTGAATATCCCCGCTCCTAAAACGTGCTGGAACCGCTTCTCCTTCTACGTTGACTAGGGTCAAATTATCGCTAGTCAAACCATGTTTCTGGAGCATTTCGCTGACAAATAATTCTCCATCGCCTAACCTGACTCCGAGGCGCTTGCCCTTCAAGTCAGCGACACTTTTAACCTCTGGGCGAACTACTATTGAGTCAGAACCAGCCGATTCATCAGTTGCCATCGCAATCTGTAAATCCGGGTTTTTCTCAATGATGCTCATCAAGCTACTTACTGTGATGGCAACTCCATCATATTGTCCAGCACTGAATTCAGACACCGATTCTAGAAAGTTTTGGACATAGACGGGTTTGACTTTGACCCCTTGAGCTGTGAAGAATTCTTTTTCTTGAGCGATCGCGATCGGAAACAGTCCAGGCCATAGATTGTAGCCGACGGTAAGGGGCTGAGTCTCTTTCTGGGAAGTCACCGTTGTCGTGCTATTACAAGCTGCGATCAGCACAATGCTGAGCAAAAAAAGAGACACGAAGCGGAAAAGTCGAGATTTCATAGAAACTATTTTTGTGACTTAACTGGGGTTATGCTGCCTTTTATCGCTGAACCGATTGACAGCTTTACGAATGTTCGATCCCAACTCTTGGGCTTCTATTGGCTCAAAGCCTTGTCATCGTTGGTTTTTCTCTCGCTAACTCAGGAGTTGAGCGATCGCCCAAAAGGAAGACCTGCAATAATCAGAGTTTGCATCAGTACCCTTCTTAGAATTCCCGATTTTCTTCGGGTTTTCACCATCTGTTCTATATCTTTAGTGGAGGGTGTGGGGATCGAAGCGGGTCGATTCCTTAGCGCTAGAGAGCCAACAAATGTAAAACACCTTGGCGTTGCCATTGGATTTGAAGGATGTGACAACGCAACTTGGTATAAGTATTAAATCAGCACCAATCAACAGATTGCTCTTTCCCAGCGCGAACTGACAAGTCAGCGCTAGGCTAACGCCTCGCTTCGGTAACGCGATCGCAGCCCAGAGGTAAGCGTTTTTGTCGAGTTGCAAGCAGTCCATGCATTTAAAATTCAGGGAGAATGCCCTATGACGATTTGGGTAAACGAACAGATCGATCCGTCTGGGATGATCCATGCCTGTATTGCCTGTTGTGATGAAGCGCAGGCAAAAGATTGTCATGAGTCCTACCAGCAAAATTTAACCGATTTCCAAAAGGAGTCCGGTTGGATCGCCAGATTGCGAACGGTTGATTCTTGGGATGAGGTGCCAGTGAATTCCCTGAAGCTGGATTAATTAAAGCGATCGCTGGGTAAAAAAACCGATTGGGTGGGGTGATCGCTCCCTACCCAATCGCCCGTTTATTCCTACTTGGCGCAGCCTTCCCCAGACAAATTTGGCGGCACCCTGGAGTAATGTGAATCCAGCCAAGGTTTTGTAGGCAATTTGTCAAGTTAGATATCGTTACACCAAGCTCCTCTACTAGCGATCGCCCTCTAGACTCGCACAAATCTACACTCGTTGCATTAGTCATGGGGAACCTAAAAATTATCAATAGACAATCAAAAATTTGATAGCGATAGCCGTGTCACAGGTAGTAAGGCTACTGAAATGTTTACTAGGCAAGGCTTACAGACATATATATAAGGATTGTGACTGGTAATTACGGCTTTTTTTGGGGTCATCGTAGCTGTAGTACCAAGCTGCAAATAGTGGTGCCTGATGGGAAAGCTTGAGCAAATCCTCTGCTATTACCCAGTCGATTATGGCAGATGTGTACGGGGTGGATGCACTGAACCTCACGGAAGAATTGAGGGAGGCTCGGAGGTTGCCCCGTTCATCATATACGGAACTGTTGAAAGCAGTTAACTGTCTGGCAAAGAGCTTGCTGGGAAAAACAACATGGTAGTGAGGGTTGATGTGCGTTGCTAAATCTGTCACGAATTGAAAGTTCATCGCAATGATTTCTTTGTAGTCAGAGGGGGAGTTTATTTTGTGGGACATATACTATTGCCTCTGTTGATAGTGATACTAAATCAATGGGTTACTCAAATGAGTTAAGACACCATCTTGATAACGGTAAGAGTAGCAGGAGCGGAACGGACACTCCACTACTTTCTTAGCCACACTGGTCTTATCGAAATAAGTTCTTGGGGTATGTTTGATAACCACTTGGGCTTTTGAGTTGATACACCCATGCTCATCAAGGCGAAAAAGATAAACTAGGTCATCGTAGCTGTAGTACCAAGCTGCAAATAGTGGTGCCTGATGGGAAAGCTTGAGCAAATCCTCTGCTATTCCCCAGTCGATAAGGGCAGATGTGTACGGGGTGGATGCACTGAACCTCACGGAAGAATTGAGGGAGGCTCGGAGGTTGCCCCGTTCATCATATACGGAACCCAAAAAAACTATGGTATTTGCTAGTCAAACGGAGGTTAGCTAATCACTGTAACCCTTGCGTATGCTACATTGCAGGCGATAACTAACCCCTGACACTTAGCAAGTTTCTTAAATTCCCTGCACTATGCTTCTTCTTCTAAGTGGTTACTGCATCCTTGTGGAACTTGCTTAACCTCTGATGATTCGTAATCAAAAATCTCACGACATTCACGGAATAATCCCTCTTTGCGGATTTTGTTTGGATATTCCAATTGGATAGACCCATACTTCCGTTGGTAGTTTTTTATGTTCTGATAGTCTTGATATTTAAGATAGAAGTGTTCTTTCTTATAAATTGCTTCCTCATAATGTTTCAACATTTCTTTGTAATTAATATGGTCATCGTCTACCTCACCTTTAGTAGTAATTCGGTGGTAGCGTTCAGTGGATAGTCCACATTTCTTCTGTGCGCTCTCATGCTCTTTTCTCTTAGCTTGGAACTGGTCTTGCGTGCGGAATGTAAACTGGGATAGATTGAATGCGTGAAAACTACGAACTTTTGGCTCGTAGTCTCCAGGTATAAGGGTTGAATATTGAAAGTGCGATTCGTAGCGCTGTCTGTAGCTTCCGCAGGAAACCATGTAACAATCAATGTATGGCATTGGAATCTTGACGCGCTCTGGACTTAGAGCCAACTCTTCTAAGTAATACTGCCTGAAAACTTTTCTCGCTTCACCTTGCTTAATTTTGTGGCTTCGTCGTTTGATGACTAATTCAGTGTCTTGGTACGGCTCAGGAGGTACTAAGACATAGTTTGCTACCCCATCAGTAACTATGCCAGTGTACAAACCTTTTGACTCAATTTCAAAGCGATCTAGAAATTTTGCTAACTCCTCTGATGGGAAATACTTTTTAAGATGCTGGTGAATTAGCTCATTATCTATGTACTTAATTAGAGCGGATTTATCGTGGCGGTGTGCCTCGGACTCACCGGGACGGTATTCCAAAACATCTTCACCATCCCAGTCATAACGTTCTGCCTCGCCAATAGCTACTAAATCCCAACCTTTACTATGGCGATCTCTACGGTTTGTACGAGTTGGAGAGAGTGTTCTATGAAGCAAATGATGGCTTGAATTCAGGGGTTGGAAGCTACCATTCTTGTCTCTTCCCACTACCACCTTGTTTAGACACCAAGATACTCCATCAGTAATGGTTTGAAAAGCACCTAAAGCAGTTTCCATGCACCAGGCTAGTAACCGTACATCACCTGTTACATTATTAGCCACAATGGAGTTACCCACATCAAAATGGCTGCTAGAAAGTACACCGTATACGTTATTAATCATTAGTTTTAACAACGTATTCATAGCAGATGATTTGTGTGTCCAACCCTCTTGGTCTTTTTTTTGATTACTCTTCCGCATTTCCCGCAATCGGTCGATCATTGGTTTCAAGTCAACTGCGGTCCATTCCTCCTTTTTATTCAGGTTATCAAGATTCCCATCTAAATCCTCTAATGATTTAAATTTTCTTGTGTTGTAGTAACCGCCAGCAACTACTATTCCTTTATCAATAATGTGGTTTCTTAGATTTTTGGTCGCGATATTATCTAGCCATAGGAATGTTGAACTGGTAAATGGAGCCTGATAGATTTCATGAGTGTAAACACGGGTTTCGCCCTGTTCGTTGCTATCCGCTTCAGTGAAACTTTTTGGGGCTGTGAATGAGGGAATGAAGTTTTGTGACTCTGGCAATTCACTAATAGACTCTGACTGTTCATCCTCCATAACAGTTACATAAATTAGCTCTAGCCCTTCGGCAGCATATAAATGGTGATTTTCTAAATATTCTTTAAAACTCATTTTCGGGACACTTGTCCAAGAACCCAAAGGTATCTTACTGTATGAAAGTGCTGTAGCATATGCTCCACTAATATCTGAGTCGCAGATCAAATTTTTGCTGGATATGTGTAAAGGCTGGGCACAGTAAGTTCTACCACCAATTACCTTTGTTAAAAGGCGCATTTCATGGTCAACAATGAATTTGTCCTTTAACTTCTTAGCTGCTGGTGACTGCAAGAAATTTTCAATACTTTCTTCATCAACACCAGCTATCTCCTTTTTTAAATTTTTGATGATACCTGCCGCAAGTAGGCTTCTTGATGAACCTAGCTTTAAATAACTCTTAATATTTTTTTCTTCTGTATTTGGAATTTTTTCTTTGACTTTTGCAACAATTGCTGACTCAAGAAGATTTCTAACAGTGGCACCAATTGTTAAGATAGGTACTTTTAAAAAATCTTTTAGTCCTAGCTCCCCATAAATTTCTTTTATAAGATTATAATAACTCACAATTATTTCATGACTAATACATTTTCCTTTAGCACATTTAGTAAATTTTCCCCAGTTATTCTCATACATAGATGCAATATCATCTTTTTCTTCATCTTTGATGTCGTCTTCATAGCTTAACCCAACGTTAGATGCAATTTCTGCTAAACTTGCATCACCATGAATAGCACAAATATCTATGACTTTAAGGCTAACTTTAAACTTTGGTATGAATTCATGTTTTTGATCTGAAGATTCCAAAGTTGAAGGAGGACCTATTAAAAGATAAGGCAACTCAATTCTGTAGTTCTTGCTAAAATATTTGCCTGCACGAAAAGATTTAGTATCATCAATAAATCCACTTTTTACTTTCTTTAGTAGCTCCTGAAGACCAGCCCCACCTAGCTTATGTTCACGCTTTACTTGATCAAATGTATATCTATGAAAAAGTTTAAATATATTTTTTCTTCCGGAAAAGCAGTATAAAACAATGTTAATAGTAGGATAGTTTTTATTTTTCACATCATACCAACGTCTGCCTTGCAAGACTTGGACTGTGAAACCGAAATAATCAATTAGCACCTGAAGCGGAATGAAGTCTACATTGGAATCTATCAATTTTGCTTCAGGTGCTTCAGGTTTATGTATTGGTGTATAAACTAAGGTATCATTGGCATCTTTCATGCTTACTAAGCGCATTTGAAGGCTTAAAAGCTTTGATGGATATTCATGATCATTTAAAGGTCTATTTTCCTTCGAGATGCTCTGACATTCTGTGCTAATACTTATGGGAAAGTGGATAAGAGTCTTTTTGAAATTTTCTTTCTCAAAAATTTTCTCAAGTTGTATTAGATCATCCTTTTTTTGATTTTTCTTTCTACTTTCTTGTTTTCCTAAAGTTTTGACTAACTTTTTAAGGAGTTGCTGATTTACAATATTTTCGTAAGTCAAGCCGTCATCAAGATCGAATACATTATCCCGATTTATTACAAAAAAGTTTTTTATATGCTGAAATTCTAGGCAGGACATATGTTGAATAGATGTGGATAGATGTAGATAGTTTGCTGTTTATTCCAGCTCATAGAGGGATACGGACAACTTAATTGCCTATGCCACTTTTTGCTTTGACCGCATGGCTTATCTGCGTTGACAAGGTATTCGTCCTAGTGTGATGGAAGCCGATCGCCAATTCTGGCTATAAGCATTTTATTAGGTATGCTTGGGCGGACGCAGCTTCCCAGAACTAATGGGAATGAGGATTTGGCTGAGGATTCGCAGTTGTTCTGCTGTACCCATGCAAATGAGCAAATCTCCCGCCAGTAATTGAGTTTCTCCCGTGGGACCCCCGATGAGGGTGCCATCGGCGCGACGAATGGCGAGAACTAAAGCGCCCGATTGCGATCGCAACCGGGCTTCTCTTAGGCTTTGTCTCACAACGGGACAACTTTGAGGATCGATCAGGAACTCTTCCATATAAAAAGCTCGATCGGTTCCCGTCAGGATACCATCCACAAAGTCCATCACTTGGGGTCTAAGCGCCGCTGCTGCCATGCGCCTACCGCCGGTAATATAGGGGGAAACCACCGCATCAGCACCGGCACGTTGCATTTTTTGCACCGCTTCTTCTGTACTTGCCCGCGCGATCGCTCGAATGTTTGGATTGAGCGTTTTCGCCGAAATCACCGTATAGAGATTTTCTGCATCCGAAGGCAGCGCCGCCACCAGACAAATCGCCCGTTCAATCGCTACCCTGTGAAGCGTGTCATCCAGTGTCGCATCGCCTTGCACCGCGATATAACCCAACTGTAGCGCCTCCTCTACCGGCTCCACCTGAGAATCTATTGTTACAAACGAAATGCCTTCCGCCTTAAACTCTTTAGCAATCTGACGCCCGGTGCGTCCAAATCCACAAAGGATATAGTGTTCGTTTAAAGAATCTACCAAACGCCGCCGCTGCCTCAGTCGTCCTCCCTCTTGAAAGTAGCCTTGAATCAGGGCTTCTGTAAACCGATTGACGATGTAACCGATGCTGACCACACCTGTTAAAATCAGGGCGATCGTAAACAAGCGACCGCGATTACCCAGCGGATTAGTTTCTCCATACCCCACAGTTGCTAGCGTGATCACAGTCATATAGGCGGCATCTGACCACGACCAACCCTCCACCAGCTTGTACCATAAAGTGCCGAGCAGGGCGACACCAAAGAGTGCGATCGCACCGCCAATCAACTCTTGACGAAGGCGTTCATATTTTTGCTCAAGTGCTGTCCGATCGTTGCTTACACTGCCTGTAGTCACCTAAGTCAATTTTAGAAAAAAATGTGGAGGATACCCTCGCAGGATAACCGCTCTCGACTTGTAAAGTGAAGCACAGAGTCAATATTCTTAGAGAGACAGCTATGTTTGTACTCATTGGTGGAGCCGGACTTGTTGGGTTGGATTTAGCGCAACGGCTGGTAGACCTGGGGCATACCGTCGCCGTAATTGATATCGATCCAAGTGCTTGCCGGTATGTCCGCGAACAAGTCGGCGCAATGGCATTTGAAGGCAGTGCTGTCAGTACCGAGGTGCTGCTAGAAGCCGGGATTCACAAAGCTGATGCCGTCGCAGCCGTTCTCCGTCATGATGCCTTAAATCTAGCAATGGTCACGCTTGCTAAACACTACGGCGTTTCCCATATTGTGAGTCGAGTGCGCCACCGGGATTTTGCCGAACCCCTACGCATTGTTGGGGCTTCTCATATCATCAGTACCGTTGATTTGGGAGTTTCTACAATGGTGAATGCGATTGAGTATCCGCAAGTAGAATCAATGATGCATTTTGAGCAGGGTCAAATTGAAGTTTTAAAACTCTCGATTCCCCAAAAGTGCTATGTTGTCGGTCTTACCGTTGCTGAAATCGCTCAAGAACCCCAATTTCCTACAGGCTCTTTAATTATTGGTTATCAATCCCATCCCCACATGGATTTAGAAATTCCCAACGGAAGTACAGTATTAGAGCCAGGAGCGACGATATTAATGGTGACGAAGCCAGGGTCATTACATCAAGCCATTGATTTTATTAATGGTTGTGCCTAATCATCTTCTAGTTTCATCAGTTGTTCATCAATTGTTTTTATTCGCCCTTGCACAATTTCCTCAGAGAGAATTCGCTGCCGGATCGCCTCATTTAGCGCCCCTTTTTCTGCCAAGAGTAATCGTCGTCGAATGGCGTCAAGTTTTGAGCGATCGCCTTCAACTAATTGTCCCGGACGACGATTATAAAGATTCCGCAGCGCTTTTTCTGCCCCGGCAACTTGCACCTGATAAACGGCTCGCATTTCTTCATAAACACTTTTTGGCAAAACCCCTTTTTTCAATAGACTATCCAATTCATCTTGAGCTGCCTTAGAAGCAATTAACTGAGCCTGCAATTCCTCAATTTGTTGGCGAGAATCTGAAAAGCGAGAGAGTTGCAACCGGCGTACAAACCAAGGTAAACTTACGCCCTGCCCTACGAGAGATAACAACACCGCACCAAACACTAAAGCGATCAACTGCTCTCGCCCCGGTAGTGTTGTAGGTAAGCTAAGGGCAAGAGCCATTGAAAGAGAGCCTTTGATATTACCTAAAAACAGGACGTGCTGCCAGCGCAATGGAATCGGACGGTCAAACCAACGCACTCCAGCCAACAGCGGATAGACAGTGAGGACTCGCGCAATTTGGTAAGCCAAAACGGCAAGCAGAACCGCTGGCAAAGTCCTCCAGAATGTCACCGGGTTTATTTCTACACCAATCAGCAGAAAAATAAAGGTATTGACTGCAAAACTGGCATAGTCCCAAAAACTTAACAACGCGATCCGATCGGAAGCAGACGTGCTGCGAGAAAGCCCAACGTTCCCGAAAATTAATCCAGCTACAACCACAGCCACAGCACCGGATACCCCTAAAGATTGCCCGATTTGAAAGGTTCCTAATGCAACTGCAACGGTTAGCAAGAGACTGCTAAGGGGATCGTGTAAACGAAGAAATACAGGGATGCTTAAATAGCCCAAGACTAAGCCAACGAGACTGCCTCCCACGGCAACAAATAATAGTTGTTGGATTCCTTCTAATACTGTGAGCGAACCTGTCGAATACACTGTCAGAATCAGGTTAAATGAAACTAGGGCGGCAGCATCGTTGAAGAGGGTTTCTCCTTCAACGATCGTGGAAAGCCGGGAGGGTACAGGTATCTCCTTAAAAACGGCAATCATGGAAACCGTATCAGTGTTTGCGAGAATAACTCCAATTAGTAGTGCCGGTATCCAATCTAGCCCTAGCCCAAATTTCAACAGAACGGCAATAATCGCCGAGGAAAGTACCGCCCCTGGACCCGCTAAAAGGGCAATTGGTTTAAACGTGCTTCGGAGACGGCTAACATCTGTATTGATGCCAGCTTCAAAGATGAGAATTGGCAGGAAAAGATTCAATACTAAGGAAGGATCGAGTCCAATCCGGCGAGAAAATAGTTCCGTGATTGGTAAACCCGCCAACACTAAACCCGTGACATAGGGAACGCGAAGCCGCTGTGTCACCAGGGCAACAACTGTGGCAATTAGCAGGAGAATAATCAGAATTGGGACTAACTCTGCAATGTTTGCTTGAGGCTGCTGGTTTGTTTGGTTAAGATTACCGAGAACAAACGGCTGCGGAAAGCACCAGACGGGGAGTTTTGCTAAGGACAAAAGATGCATCATCTGATTTAGCTGATTGGGACAAACAAAAATGAGGAGCGATCGCAACTTAAACTTTCCCAAAATCATCCTGTCAGACGAGCCGATTGGATCAAGTGCAATGCTCGCGGTCAATCTTAGACTCAACCTGGAGTCGCGTGGACGATGTTAACCGCCTCAGCTAACCTTTCGCAAGTAAGGCTGTTTCTGTTTTCTCAGGGTTTATAGTTCCCTTTAAACAGAACTTTTTGAAAATTCCCTTTAAGATTGCCAAATAAGGATAAAAAATTTCAGGAGTAAGCAGTGAGTCTAGAAACTCTGGTTGAAAATTCCTCAATTCCGGCAGAGTCAGGCGTGTCCGTTCCGTATGACCCAGAAGGCTTTGACGCCTCGGTGATGAGTACCTACGGGCGCTATCCCCTAGCTTTAGAACGGGGTGCGGGTTGCCGCCTGTGGGATAGCGAGGGGCGCGAATATCTGGACTTTGTTGCCGGGATTGCCACTTGTACCCTCGGACACGCTCACCCAGCTTTGGTGGAAACCGTAACTCGCCAAATCCAGACGCTGCACCATGTCTCTAACTTGTATTACATCCCGGTACAAGGGGAATTAGCAAAATGGTTGATCGACCATTCCTGCGCGGATCGGGCGTTTTTCTGCAATTCCGGTGCTGAGGCGAATGAAGGGGCAATCAAACTGGCTCGGAAATATGCCCACACGGTCAAAGGGATCGAAAAGCCGATTATTTTGACGGCTCACGCCAGCTTCCACGGGCGCACGTTGGCGACGATTACCGCTACAGGTCAACCGAAGTACCAGAAAAATTTTGCCCCGTTGATGCCTGGTTTTTACTATGTGCCTTACAACGATATTGGGGCGATCAAGAATGCGATCGCTACCCTCGACGAAGGCGATCAAGGTGTCACCGCAATTATGCTGGAAGCCTTGCAGGGAGAAGGTGGCGTGCGTCCCGGCGATGTCAAATACTTCCAAGAATTGCGGAAAATCTGCGATGAGAACGACATCTTGCTAATTTTAGATGAAGTGCAAGTTGGCATGGGTCGCAGCGGCAAGTTCTGGGGATACGAGCATTTGGGAATTGAGCCGGATATCTTCACGTCTGCCAAGGGATTAGGTGGTGGCATTCCCATCGGTGCAACCTTGTGCAAGAAACATTGTGATGTTTTTCAGCCGGGAGATCATGCTAGCACTTATGGCGGCAATCCTTTTGCCTGTGCGGCTGCGTTAACCGTGTGTCAGACGCTAGAACGGGACAATATTCTGCAAAATGTACAAGATCGGGGCGAACAATTACGCGCTGGATTGAGCGCGATCGCATCTAAATATCCCGACCAAATTAGTGAAGTGCGTGGCTGGGGTTTAATCAATGGGATGGAGTTGAAGGCAGAGATTGATTTAACTTCAGCAGATGTTGTGAAAGCAGCGATCGCCGACGGCCTATTGTTGGTACCTGCTGGTCCCAAAGTGATTCGATTTGTGCCGCCGCTGATTGTCTCTGCTGAAGAGGTAAACCAAGCGCTGCAAGCCGTTGAACGGGCAATGGCAACCGTAACCGCGTAGGAAATCGGAAAGTTTTGAGTTATGAGTGTTGAGTTTTGAACTAAGAATGCTAACTCAAACTCATAACTCTTTTAAGCCGCCTCTAGAGGAGCCATTGTCAACCCAGCGCGGCTGAGTTGCTCGTGGTAAAGTTCTGCCTGCTCTTGGGGACCCACCCAAACAATCGCTTGACCTTCAAAGTGGATTTGATAGGTGTGTTCCCAAGCGAGATCGCTTGTCATGTCAGGGATATACTTCACCAAACACTCGTGAACGTGTTCAAACGTATTGAAATCATCGTCCAACACGATCACTTTGTAATTAGGATATAACTTGCGGACAACTTGACTAGATCGTTCAGGAGTCTGAACAGGAGCTTGAATCGGTGCAGCGGCGGTCGGTAAAGTTATACCGGAGGCGATCGCGCCAACAGCGGCTGAAAGTCTCCTAGTCATAAGGCAGATTGCGAAAAGACCTTAACAAAATTAATTTACAAGTATTTTGCTCTATTTTAACAATCCTGAATCCCCGAAAGTAACAGGTTAAGTCAGAATCATCTTCGTTTCCTGTGACAACCAAGCAAAACCAGAGCGGGATTTGGTGCAAAGTTTTGGCGAAATGTCAACAAAACCTAGAAACCCTCTACCAGGAATTGTTCAAAGCGTTGTATAAATCCAACCGCCAGCTGTACCAAAGGCCATCCTACCAAACAAATTAACGCCGAATTGCGAGTGCTGATATCTAACCCTTGGCGGACTGCTACAATCACAGCCAGCAAACTCCAAACGGCTAGCACCCGCTCAAGTGGTTGTCCGAACAAAGGAATCAGCGTTAAGAAATTCAGCACTTGCGGAGCATAGGCAAAGCCAATCGGAATCATCAAATCCCTATAGGTAACGTGATTTGGTTTTCGCCACTCCCCAATCTTCCAAATGGTAAGCGTCCAGAAATAGTAGCCTCCCACAATGCTCATCCCATCAATCAGAAGCGCCAGCAGCATTACGGGCAGCGTTGCCAGGTTAATTAATAAAATAACAGCACTACCCAAAGCATGGGACAGTGCTGCTAAAATCACAATAGTTTGGGCAATTCGATAGGTTTTAGGCGTATTTCGAGCATTTTCATAAAAATTTCCATCTAAAGCAAGTGCATTCCAAAGGGTCGTGCCCAAGCTTACTTTTGATTCCTCGCTGCTCACGTTGAATCCTTACTACTCACGATTGATGACAACTTTGGATAGGATACTGCGTCAGGGATGCCCCAGGGAGCCAATCACCAAAAAAATTCACTTCCTGACCGAAATTAATTGACGTTAAGACAGTAACAGTAAGCAACTAGATATTCTTGAATGCTGCGATTGATTTGGCGGATACTTGTATGGCTTCGAGGGGGAACCTTGAAGCTGTTGCTCCTAGCGGTCTTTATACTCATAATCTGGGGTATTACTTCGCCAGTCGGGACTGTAGTATGGTGGCTGGAACAAGGAGCAGAAACTTTAGGTTTGAAGAAAAACCAAAGCTTGATCTTGCCACCCAACAATGACTCAAATCCTGATGCCAAATCCTCCCCAATCAATTGTTACATTGTGTTTTTGACAGGAGTAGGAGATTTTTCTGCCAATGAATTAACACCGGGGGAAGAAGTCTTTTTAGACCGGATTGTTGAGAGTCATCCTAACTGCGTAGCTGTAGGAGATGTTTTCCCATACTCAGCGGAGAACAAGGGTCTAGGAGGACAGCGGTTATTAAGTCCCGTATGGCACTTTGCGAATCGAAATGGTGGGATGGGAATCGCCAGCGTGTTGATCAAAATCCGCAATCTCTGGCGATTTGCGATTTCCGCCGATCCTCGCTATGGCTCTATTTATAATCAGGGGATTGCCAATGCCATCATCGAGCGAATGAATGGTGGGAAGCCGATTTCCCGCACAGAGAGTAAACCGCTTGACATCATTCTCGTTGGAACGAGTGGTGGTGTACAAGTTGCCTTGGGTGCGGCTCCCTATCTTAACCAATGGCTAGATACAAAAATCACTATCGTCTCTGTGGGTGGGGTCTTTAATGGGAGGTCGGGCTTTCAGGCGGCTCGTTTCTATCACCTGCGAGGTCGTCGAGACTGGGTTGAGGATCTCGGCGGTATTGTCTTCCCCTCTCGGTGGCTGTGGAACGTGAGTTCCCAATTTAATCAAGCTCGTTTGCAAGGGCATTATTCAGCCCGGAGCAGTGGCTCCCACGCTCACGATGGCCCTGAAGGTTATTTTGGTCTAGAAGTTGCTAAGCCGGAGGACATGACTTATGTAGAGTTAACCCTCCAAGAGGTGAATAAACTTCCTATTTGGTCGCTAGAGAAGCCAGCAAAGTAGTCATTGCGAATCGGGAATGGCTATTCCAATTAGCCATTCCCGATTCGCAAATATCATTTCCAATCTTCCCAATTCTGGTTGAAAATTGAGGTGTCTGGAAAGACAGTCGGATTGTTATTCTTATCCAATCGACGTTTCAGCGCTTCTAGTTGTGGTTCGGCGCGTGGCAGTTCATCCACTAGCTGATAAGGCGCGATCGCATTTTCTAAGGCAAAAGCGGCTGTCGTTCCAGCAGCAGCCCCCGCTGACCATTCAAAGGAATGCACTCGATAGGCAGCGGCGGCAATATGACTGGTCGCAATACTTTTCCCTGCCACTAGCATATTGTTGATTTTTTGGGGAATCATCGCTCTGAGAGGGATTTGGAACGGATATGCTTGACCTGCACCCCGTCGTTCACCTTCCCGTTCGGTGTTTCCTGGAGCTTCTGCGGGGCTTTGGGTCATGCAAGGATGGAAGTCGATGGCATAGTGACCAATCCCCACAGCGTCGGGATAGATGGTGGAACGAGTGCGCCGCATGACTTGTTCCGGCGGCTTGGTGCCGCTCAGTACAGACGCTACTTCCAGTCCTGCAAGCGATGCCTGTAGTCTCCGATAGGTATCTGGTGACAATGTTTGACGGTAGTAGTCGTCTTTGTAGTTACGGCGAGAAATATCAATTTCCCAAATGCTAAAACCTTGAGGATAAGCCAAGGTGGGGCGTCCAATAATTCGCCGTCCTTCCCGCATATAGGGATACTTGGATAACCCATGCGCCGTTCCCATCGGAGAATCTAGCCCACTCAGGTAGCGGTTATTGGGTTTCGCCTGCTTAACTCCTGGGCCGAGTTGAGAGTCGGTAGTTCCAGCAACCAGCCAGTGGAAATATCCGAGTGCGTTTTCCTCGCCTTTGCGGAGGGTTTCTGTCCGCAATCCTCCCATCCATTCTCCAGGCTGTAGCTGTCCGGCGGCTTGCAACTGGTCGCGAGTGTAAACTAAGTTATCTTCGGCGGTTCCTGGGCGGTAGTCGTTGCCCCAAGTCCAGTTCTGCATGGAGATGTCGCCGGGAGTGGGTCCCGTATAGGAGAGGCCCCCAAATTTGGTCGTTTCTCCAGCTTTAGGACTCCAAATGCGTCGGTAGGTGAAGACTAGGCCAAAGTCCGCCAGCCGCTTTAATTCATAACTGTAGTAGGGTTCATATTGAGAATAGAAGGGTGGCGGGGTATGAGTTTGCGGTTGTTGGGTTGCCTCCATTGCAAAGGTGTAGGTAAAGCCTTGGGTGCAGTAGCGATCGCCCTTTTCACTCGACGAAGAAGGTTCGAGGTAAGAACGGGGGTCAATCCCTAGCCGGTAAGGAACGTCAGCCAGGGCAATCAGTTCGCCGGTCTCTGAGGCGTCAACCACGTACCAATTTGGGGCTGCGGGTGCTGGCTTTTTCGCTGGCTGGGGTACAAAGCGCACAATGCTTTTTTCAAACTGAGGCGAGTTCTCGTAGCGATAAGAATCCTCAATCGTTTGCGATAGCGGCAAGGTGTTGAGAGGGGATGCGCCTTTGGCTGGGCGATGCTGGATAGCGATCGCGCCTTGAATCAAATTGCCCGCTTGGTCGATGTTCAGTTCTTTGATTACTGTCGAGGGAAACCATTTCAGCTTGCCTCTGCCTCTTTTGGCAGCATCTTGCAATTGGTCGTACAGCAGTTTGTGAGCATCGCGGGGAAGAAAGCAGGATTCACTAACCCAACAATCGCCAGGATTGAGTTCTCCATATTTGCGATTGATTCGCTGTCGCAAGTCCAGGTAGCCGCGAGAATATAACAGCTTTTGCCGTTGGGTAGGGCGTTCATCCAGTGCGGAAGTTCCCTGTGCGGAAATTTGTCCTCCTACCCAGTCGGTAATTTCCGTGAGGCAAACGGTTCGCCCCGCCAATAAGCCTTCGTAGGCAGTTGCCGCACCGGAGAGTCCCCCTCCAACGACCAAAATTTCACACTCCACCGTTTGATCGGGGTTTCTAGGGGGTGCTGCCAAAGCAAGTGGAGTGAATGCTTCTAGCAATGTTAAGCCTAGAGTTAGGCTAAGGAGCGATCGCTTCATGTTTAGACGTTTCAGCTTCTACGTATATCTAGCTAGCTCTCCGACGCTACCACTCTCAAATTGTTCATTGCAAGCTTTTCTGGCGGCAGTCAGAACAAGCGATCGCTCTAGCCTATCCCGAAGAGGCGATAAATATTACTCTACTCGAATCCCCCTGTTGAATTAGATGGCGATTCAAGTCAGCAGTTGCACTTTTCTATTTAGCTAGCAGTGCAGCTAATTCCCGCTATTGGTAGTGCTTCGGATTTTGATTGCAGTAGCGCTGCGAATAAACCCTAATTTCCTAATGACTCGCTGAATAAGCCTCTACCTAATGAGATGTTTTTAGTTCTGAAAATCCCTTACTTTAGCCTAGTTTTTAATTTCATTATCCTGTATAAAACCGAACAAAAATAGATTGCATTCATTTTTATTCTAAAAAACAAATATCGATCGAGATTTAGTTGAAATTTAGAGCAAGCTAGAGATCGCATCTGATAGACACGGCGCTACAATATGTTTTTTGGAATTTCCAGTGAAGCTACAAAGTAATTTTTAGCAGCAAGTATGGTTTTAAAGAATGAATTGATACGATTAGCTCTCTCGGTAAGCAAACATATCTAAAGAGAGAGGTAGTTGAAGAAAGATTAAGCAGTATTAGTAGATGTATACCTGCTCAGATGTAAATGATCGCTGAGTTGAGAAAAAAAATTTAGTGCATCAAGACTTTCCTGAATTTGTTAGCTCTTTTTTGGCTAACGAACCTACGGTCAGCCCTAGCAAACAAAAGTATTTCCTGGAGATTTAACCATGATGAAACGAACAACAGCAACTGCTGCCCTTGTAGCAGTTGGATTATTTACGTCTCTGGGCTTCTCAGCCGTAGCTCAGACCACCCGCCCCGTAACGCCATCAACCCGACCGGCAACGCCGTCAAACCGACAGGCAACGCCGTCACGCAACAGCCAGTTGACTGCCCTAGATAGGCAGTTTATTATGGACGCCGCCCACGGGGGAATGGCAGAAGTACAACTTGGGCAACTGGCGTTAGAAAAGTCAACCGACCCGAATGTAAAGCAGTTCGCGCAGCAGATGATTCAGGAGCATACACGGGCGAACCAAGAGCTGATGCAGTTAGCAGCTCAGAAGGGAGTCACGCCTCCAACCACTCCGGGGCCAAAGTATGAAGCGGCAATGATGCGGCTTCAGCAGTTGTCTGGAAAGAGCTTCGACCAAGCCTATATGATGGAGGGTGGGCTGAACGGTCACTTGGAAAGTGCCGCAGTGTACCAGCGTCAAGTTGGACTGGGACAAGATCCCGATCTGAAAGCGTTTGCTGGCAGAATCTTGCCAAGGGTGCAGGGTCATTTAGAAATGGCTGCTTCGATGACAGGTGCCAAGGTGGCTGAGACAGACAATGCGATGCCTGGAATGCCTGGAATGTCTGGGATGCAGATGAACCGGGGGACGCAGATGAACCGGGGGATGCAGATGAACCAGGGGACGCAGACAACCCCGAATATGCAGATGAACCGGGGAATGCAGACAACTCCTGGGACACAGATGACTCCTGGAACACAGACGACCCCAATGCAGATGAACCGTGGGACGCAGATGAACCAGTAACATTGAACCAGTAACATCGGGCAATACTATAGAGCGATCGCATTTTCCTACGGGAGAGTGCGATCGCTCTTTGCTCTCTTTTGAAAAGAAGCGATGGCGAAGCGTATGGATTCAAGCGCTTCGCCATCGCTTTTGTAGATTTTGCCGCAAGACACAATAGAGTTTGAGATGGCACAGCAAATCGCCTAGAATTTTGCTATATGAATTTTTATAGCTCTATTCAGTTACTACAATAATTAGGCTAATTCGATGGCTCCACTTCCTCCCAATCGTGCTACGACTCTTAAAGCTGCGTATCGGGTTTGTGATGTACGCCCGCTAGAAGGTGAAAATATCCAGCGATACTATGTTCACCTATCAACGGTACGGAAAACTCAGGCGGTTGAAGATGTTAGCACTATTTTAGACTTTCAAGAAGCTGGAGAATTTACCACACTTTTGTTTACAGGACATAGAGGCTGTGGGAAGAGTACAGAGCTGAGACGCATTAAGAGCCGATGGGAATCTGATTACCGGGTAATTTACTTAGAATCAGATGAAGAAATTGATATTAACGATGCTCGTTATACAGATTTGTATTTGGTGATTATCAAGCTTGTTGAGTATGAATTACGCACTTTGGGTTTAAAGTTTGATACTCAACTTCTAAATAGCTTTGAGTCGTGGTTTAAAGATATTACTGAAGAGACGGAAACAACTATAGAAAACTCTGTTGGTATAGAAACAACAGCAGAAGCAGGTGCAGAAATTCCTTTTATTGCTAAACTATTAGCTAAAGTAACTGCTCAAATCAAAGGTTCTGAAAAGAAAAAAATATCAATTAGAGAAGCTCTAGAAAGGGATATTTCCCGCCTCAAAAGTGATATTAATCTTTTGGTGAGTGATGGCTATAAAAAATTACAGACTAAATTTCCGCATTCCAAAGGGTTTTTGATAATTTTTGACAATTTAGATCGAGTGCCACCGAATGTTGGCAATCATTTGTTTTTTGACTATGCAGCACAGTTGCAAGAACTACACTGCACGATTATCTACACGGTACCTATTTCTATACTTTATTCAGAAAAAAACCTAAATAATGTTTTTGATAAACCCAATATTGTGCCGATGGTAAATATTTATGAATTTGAGCGCGATCGCGTAGATTTAGACTATAACCAAAAAGCACTAGACGCGGTTGCCAGTTTGATTGAGCATCGGGTCGAAATTGAGGGTGTATTTGAATCGCGCGAACCCTTGCTAGATTTGGCAAAAGCCAGCGGTGGTCATGTCCGTCAGTTAATGCAGATGATGCGAACTGCTTGCCAAACTGCTAGCACTCGCGGTCACAATAAAATTACGGTTGAAGATGTCACCTATGCAGTTAAACAGGAACAATTCAATTTTGAGCGGGTTATTCCTACAGAACACTATCCTCTTTTAGCACAAGTCTGCATAAATAAAGATATTAATAAAGACGAAATAGGACAATTGATGCTGTTTAATACATCTGTTTTAGAATATAACGGCAACAATCGGTGGAACTACGTTAACCCAGTGATTAAGCAAATAGATGCCTTCCAAAAAGCTCTTAAACAAGGTCTCCAATATCCTTAATGCTTACCTGAAGCTATCTGAATTAGCTTCAAATTTCAATAGTTTTATTTCTATAAATCAGCAGCAATTATCTGAACTAATAACATTTATAGATTTTGCAGAAGGTTTTATAATTGGGTTTATAGAAATTAACTTTTCAAAAGATTTAGATACTTTGATTGAAGCACTCAAGAAGCATCCTAAATGCAAAGATATTCAGTTTGAGTTGCTAAATTTTAACGACCCGGAACTGCGCTTTTTGAGGGATGCAATAATCCAAAGACTTCCAAATATAAATATTGACCCTGATAAAAAATTAGTTTTAATCCTGCAAGGGTTGGAAAAATCAATTGGGATGTTTGGGGAATACCCACCCGTGCTACAGGATCTTAACTTTGTTCGGGATTCCTTTACTAAGAGCGTCCCTCATCCTATTCTTTTTTGCTTACCAGATTATGCGATTACTCGTCTAGCTAAATTTGCACCTGATTTTTGGGCGTGGAAATCAGGCATTTTTCATTTTAATACAGTTCAATCTACTAAAGATGATGCCCTTTCCAAAACTCTCCAGTCTGACAAAATACTCCATGAGTTAGAGTTCACTGAAAAGCAAGAGCGAATTGATTTGTTACAGAGACTTTTGATGGAATACAGCCCTTCCGGCTGTCATGAAAAAGAAGAATATTTACAGACACAAATTCAGATTTTGACTCAGTTAGGAAAGGTTTATCGCAGCCGAGGTGAATTCACAATAGCGACAGAATACTTAGAAAAAGCACTTAAGTTAGTAAATAAAAATGAGGATTTCAAGAATGAAAAAGCTACTGTTCTGTATGAATTAGGAGCTGTCTACGCCCTTCATAATCAAAATGAGCAAGCGCTCGCCCTTATAGAACAGTCACTCTTAATTGCCAGGGAAGCTGGCAATCGCCTGCTTGAAGTCATAATTCTGTATAATCTGGGCAAGGCTTACTCTTTGGTAGAGCAGTATCAGCAAGCTATTGAGTCTTATCAGCAGTGCTTGGCAATTGCAAGGGAAATCGGTACTCGCAAAATTGAAGGTATAACTCTCAATGATCTCGGCGGTGTTTTCACGGCTCTAGAGCAGTACCAGCAGGCAATTGAGTTTTATCAGCAGTGCTTGGCAATTGCAAGGGAAATTGGTACTCGCGAAATTGAAGGTATAACTCTCAATGATCTCGGCGGTGTTTTCGCTGCTCTAGAGCAGTACCAGCAGGCAATTGAGTTTTATCAGCAGTGCTTGGCAATTGTACGGGAAATCGGCGATCGTGAATTTGAAGTCATAACTCTGAATGATCTGGGCGGTATTTACGCTGACCTAGAGCAGTACCAGCAAGCAATTGAGTGTTATCAGCAGTCTCTCAAACTGTGCAAATTACTCGATAATCATCAAACCCAGGCAGTAACGTTGTTGATGATTGGGTTGTTATTGGCATATAAACAGGGAGATTTCACCACAGCGCTAACCTACTTGCAGGAATCTTTAGCAGTTTTTCAACAACTCACGTCTCCAGTTGTAGAGAAGGTTAGGCAAATCATTGCTGATGTGCAGCAGATGGCGGATGCTCAAGGAAATTCTATTAACAGTAATAGATAAAGTTGAGTGAAGTAAGCGATCGCGTTTCACCAAAAGTCTTTTGTTAAGCTAGTAAATCTGGATCTACACCGAGAGATCGCTATTCTTTATGACTACACTAAGCGAAAAATAAACGGGTAGCGGTAGGGTTGCCATCATCTTCCACGCTGATTATCTCGCCAGAAGATAGTGAAGAACCAAGCGATCGCTCCCAACACCAACAAAACGGGTGTTAACCAATCGCCCCAACGCACATATAAAGTCTGTGTTTGTCGTCGATAAATTGTGGCTACGTGTAGCTGGTAAGTATTCATTTTAGATATCCACAAGGTTCTCCCATGAGGATCTATCACGCCAGAAAATCCAGTATTCGTAGCGCGGACAGCCCAGCGATCGCTTTCAATTGCCCGCATCAAATCTTGAGCGTGATGTTGAGCCATCATCGATGAGGTGTAATGAGCATCGTTCGAGGCTGTAAGAATAAATTGCCCACCCGCAGCCGCCTGACGACGGAACAGTTCGGGAAAGGCGGAATCATAGCAAATACCCACAATGGCACGTCCAAAAGGTGTATCAAATATTTGATTTGTTTTGCCAGGAATTAGGTGAGCATCAAGAGGAGAAAGTTTGTCAATCAGTTTCCCTAAAACTTTTTCAAAGGGAATAAATTCCCCTAAAGGCACTAGCTTGGTTTTGTCGTAGCGGCTAAAAGTTTCACCAGTACCAGTAATCGTATAAAGACTATTTGTATAATCATTTCCCGCTTCCCCAAAGGTGCCTATCCAAGCAACTACACCTTTATCCAAAATTGCTTGTAAGACAGAATCTCCAATCCAACTTGGTTGCGTCCACTGGACTGGCAAGGCTGTTTCTGGTATTAAAACAGCATCAACTCCCTCGTTAGCTAAAGTTTTGTAGCCACTGGTATAACCTTCGATTGCGCGACGCCAGCCTATGGGATCGAATTTGAGTTTATTGGGAATATTGCCTTGAATAATTCCTACTTTTAATGCGGTTTGTGGAGGTTGCATTAAGGGACGGCTATACAGCCCAAATCCGATTAGATGTAACGCTACTAATAACCCAGCCGCAATGCTTAAATAACCTGGATGAAGAACGAACCGCCTTAGCGAAGCCATGCGCGTTAGCGCTTTAGGCGCAGAGGACGCAGAGGAAGGAGTGGAAAAATCTGTTTCTTCTCTATGTCTTATGTGTTGTTTGCGGTTAATCCATGCTTCGGCAATTAAGCCATTAACGGCTACAATTGCTGCGGTTACTGTGTTCGGGCCAGAGATTTGACCAAGGTGCAAAATAGCTAGATTGTGAGGACTTTGGGTATAAGAAAGGGAAGTCCACCATAGCGATCCAGAACCCCAAAGGCTTTCAAGTTCGCACCACAAAACAATGCCAATCAAAAGACGAAGCAAGGATGAAGATGTTTTGCTTGCTGGCTTGCAGAGGAAAGCCAGAACAGCCGCCCAAATTGCAACTAATCCGGCTCCCCAAAGGGTGATGAAAGTCCAACAGAAGAATGCGATCGCTAAACTTGCCAGCCAGGGAACCCCCAACCATGTCATCGGGTGAATCCCGGTAATCCAAGATAAAGCAACGCCGTGATAGCCAATCCCCCACGCTAAACCAATTAAAAAGGGAGAATTAAAACTTAAAAATGAAGAAGTTTCTCCTCCTTTTTTAAGCTTTAATTCTCCCTTTTTAACGATTAAAATCCATAGAGGAGTTAAGGCAATCCAAGCGAGAGGCCATGCTTGGATGGGAGCTGTTGTCACCCCCATCAAGATGCCACCTAGCAGAGAAATTAAAGATGCAGAATTAAAAATTAAAAGTAGTTTCTTCATTTTTAATTTTGCATTTTTAATGTTTAATTCTCTACTTCTTCCTCATCATCAGTCGAGTCAGTCGAGTCAGTCGAGGGGGGTACTAATGCAACAGCAGCGATCGCATCATCTTCATCCAGGCGTTGCACCCGGACTCCAGTTGCCATCCGGGATTGCAGGGAAATCGCATCGGTTGCTTGACGGATGATAATGCCTCGGTTCGTCACCATCATTAGCTCATCGCCTTCATTGATCACCCGCAATGCGGCGAGTCGATCCTTCGACTTCCGGAACTTCGTCGCCACTAACCCCATCCCGGCGCGATTTTGCAGGCGGAATTGAGAAACCGGGATTCGCTTACCGTATCCACCCATTGTAATCGCTAACACCCACGGCCCTTGACCATTGGTGATGGGGGCGTCTTCACTGGTTGCTTCCAATGCTTCCGATGCTTCCGACTCCTCACTCTCGACGATCTTCGCAACCACTTGACTTGGCAAGATATCCATGCTAATCAGTTCATCCGCATTGCGGAGAGCCATTGCCCGGACGCCTCGCGTGGCGCGACCGAGGGGACGCAGTTGCTCGTGATTGGTTCTAAAGTGAATTGCCATTCCTTGTCGCGATCCGATGATGATGCTATCATCGGCTCTCGCTCTTCGCACCCACCGCAACTGGTCGCCTTCTTCCAGGGAAATCGCAATCAAGCCATTTGCCCGAATATTGCCGAAAGCAGACAGTTCTGTCTTTTTGATGTAACCACCCTTGGTCAGCATCACCAGATATTCATCGCTGGTAAACTCTGTAACCGGCACGATGGAGGTGATTTTTTCGTCTCGCGGGATGGGCAGCATTTGCACAATCGGGATACCCCGCGCCGTGCGAGACGAAGCTGGGATTTGGTACGCCTTGAGGCAGTAAACGACACCGCGATCGCTAAAAAATAGAACGCTATCGTGGTCGCAGCAGGTGAGGAAATGCTCAACGCCATCATCCTCTTTCATGCCAGTGCCTTTCTTCCCTCTCGTATTGCGGCTTTGCGCCTCGAAAGTGTTGACTGGCATCCGTTTGATATAACCCTGCTCTGTTAGCAGAATTAAGGCTTTTTCGTTGGCAATTAAATCGGTGTCATCAATCTCACCTTCCGCGTGTTCGATGGTGGTTCGTCGCGGTGTTGCGAAGGTGGTTTTGATTTGCGACACTTCATTTTCAATGATTTCCAGGATGCGACTTTTGTTCGCCAAAATATCCTGCAAATCAGCAATTTGCGCTTGTAACTCTTCGTGTTCTAAGCGAATTTTTTCAGCTTCCAGTGCTGTCAGGCGTCGCAACTGCATCTGCAAAATCGCATCCGCTTGCGACTCAGACAACCCGTAAGTCTCCATCATTTCCGCTTTAGCGGTTGGGGTGTCGGCGGCTCTGCGGATTAGCTCAATCATTGCATCCAGGTGCAACAGGGCAATCAGCAGCCCTTGCAGCATATGGTCTCGCTCTTCTGCTTTCCGCAATTCGTAGCGGGTGCGACGGGTGATGCACTCAATCCGGAAATCTAGGAAAACGGTGAGGAATTTCTTGATACTGAGTAACTGGGGTTCCCCATTTACCAGCGCCAGCATATTCGCCCCAAAGTTTGCTTGGATGGGGGTTTGCTTGTAGAGGTTATTCAGGACAACGCGGGGATAAGCGTCTCGCCGGAGTTCTACGACAATCCGCATTCCATCGCGATCGCTTTCATCCCGAATATCAGCAATTCCCTCCAGCCTCTTCTCATTCACCATTTCGGCAATTTTCTCAATCAGCGCCGCCTTATTCGTTTGGTAAGGCAACTGAGTGATAATGATTGCTTCCCGGTCAGGACGCCCCCGATGTTCAATGGTTTCTATCTGGGCAACACCCCGCATTGTAATCGAACCGCGCCCAGTCGTATAGGCTTCCTTAATCCCAGAAACTCCCAGGATTTGCCCCCCTGTCGGAAAGTCTGGGCCAGGAATATACTGCATCAACTCCAGGTCAGTAATCTCTGGATTGTGGATCAAGGCGATCAATCCAGAGATTAACTCTCCCAGATTGTGCGGGGGAATGTTCGTTGCCATTCCCACGGCAATCCCCGAAGAACCATTGAGCAACATCTGGGGAATGCGTGCGGGTAATACCAGCGGTTCTTGCTGGGAACCATCGAAGTTATCCCCAAAATCTACTGTTTCCGCTTCAATATCCTGGAGGAGGGCAACCCCTGTGAGGGCTTGCAAGCGGCATTCGGTGTATCGCATTGCCGCTGGTGGATCGTTGTCCACCGAGCCGAAGTTGCCGTGTCCGTTAATCAGCGGGTCGCGCATGGAAAAATCCTGCGCCATCCGCACTAGGGCGTCGTATACCGCTGTATCACCGTGAGGATGGTATTTACCCAGCACTTCCCCCACCACACGGGCACATTTGCGGAAAGGTCGATCGTGGGTAAGACCCAGCTCATTCATGGCGTAGAGAATCCGCCGGTGTACGGGTTTCAGACCATCCCTAGCGTCTGGGAGTGCCCTACCAACAATTACGCTCATCGCGTATTCCAGGTAAGACCGGGACATCTCGCTCCCTAAATCCGTGGGGATAATCCGCTCCGGGGAAGTGGTCATACTGTGAAAAAGCTCCAAAAGTATAGAAAAATGGCAGATAATCTGCAAAGGCTTGCAATAACTTCCGCCTTAATTCCAAATAATGACAAATTCTATTAAAATTTTATCATATTTTGGTCTTTCTGGGTCGTTAGTTCAGGCTTAATTCCTAATGATTAATGGCGAATCGTTTGTGGCTAGTAATGCGTTTTGCCATGCGCCCCAAACCATCCGTAATTAATCATCTTTTAACTGACTCTGGTTACTCGGCGATCGCTTCTTGCTGCGTTTTGAGTTGAGCCGTAATCAGAGGTGCTTTGGGAGCCAGAAAAAAGCCAATCAAACTGGCAAACAAGACAGGCGTTAACGGACTTATGTTCGTTAGTTTTGTCAACAGTAAAGTTGTACTTACGGGCGTCCGCGTTACCGATGCATTAAAAGCCGCCATAACGCAAATCATGGCAAGGGCAGGATTCAGTCCCGGAATCAATAGAGCGATCGCTTTGCCGATACAAGCACCCGTGAAAAAGATCGGGATGATAAACCCACCCCGCCAACCACCTGTAACCGTAATGGAAATCGCCACCATTTTGGCAATCGCTAGGGTTAACAAGAAAGCGATTGAAAAATCACGATCGAGGACTTCTGCTAACTCTTCGTGTCCAAAATAACGGGTGAGGGGGAAAAGAGTCGCTAAAATGCCCAATCCTAAACCAGCAAAAGTCGTCCGTACATAAATGGGGCCGGGAATTCGAGCCAAAAGGCGATCGCATCCTCGAAAAATGCTCATGAACAGCCATCCGGCTACGGCTCCAATCACTCCGTACAGGATCGCCATCGCAAAATCATCAATGTTGTCGAGAGTGTACTGGGGAAAATGCCAAGTTGGGGCAATCCCCAGTTTGGTAATTGCCGCAAAAACTAGATAACTCGCGCAACTCGCCACAATCGCTGGCAGGATTGCTTCGTAATACTCCAAAACGTGTTGATGGTGCAAAATCTCTAAGGCGAACATGGCACCGCCCAGAGGTGCGCCAAATAAAGCAGTGAAGCCCGCCGCCATCGCCGCTAAACTCATCGATCGCAGGTCTTCCCCCTGCAAATTCAAGCGGTCAGCGACCCAAGTTCCCAAGGAGCCAGTGACTTGTACCAGCGGTGCTTCTGGGCCAGCACTGCCCCCAGCCGAGATGCTCAATAGGGACGCCAGAATCATCGAGGGATTTTTGGTCGCATCCAGGCGTCCGCCGCGAAAGTGGATATTATCAACAAGTACGGCAATTTCACCGGGATTCCCTAGAAAATAAATCACCAAGCCGATTAGCAACCCGGCAAGTGGCATCACCAGCAGTAGAGTCGGCCCTTCAACCCGGTTAAGGATGTGAATCAAGAACTCCAGAACGTTCCAGTACAACCCAGCGAATAAGCCACAAGCAGTACCGAGAACCGTCCAGCGTAAGACCCAGCGTGAAATCATCAGAGGATTTCGCTTTGCCAAGCCAAAAAGTTGAGGAAATCTCCAGCGTTGAGTGCGATCGGGGGGGTTGGGCTTTTTTGGTGACACTGCTATTTCCTCGCTATTGCAGGTAAAAGAGTTTTCTCCTCCGCCCAGACTCCGCAATCGGGCGTAAAAGTTATACTTTTTTATTCATAAATTGAATCATAAGATACAAAATTTTGAGGTTAGTTATGAACAACTTATCTACGCGATAAGTTTCTGTTGGATGATCCAGGAGAAGCGAGAGAGAACGGATAAGGCAGACGGCATTTTAAAATTTAAGCCTCAAGACAGTGTATGTCTCCCCACGGAGGAGTTTAAGCTGAGTCACGGACAGTTAAACCTATTTGGGTAAATATATATGAGCGCTGAACAAGTTTCTCAAGATGAAGAGATGAACGAACAACAAGAAGCACTAGACCCAGAAGTGAAAGAAGCGATCGCTAAGATCAAACAGCCTCCGTCAATCAACGAAACTCTGTTGAATGTAGAGCCAGGTGAACTGAAGAATAACCCGGCGGTGGCACCTCAAATGTACAACGAAGGTGAAGATTTGAGGGATGATTTGAAACGGGATTAAGCAAGGTGCAGATAATGCCAGAAAGCATTGATGCTGCCTATGATTGATCCTGGTGTTGCCAACCTTTCTCGGACTATGCTGCCTGTAATCTACTCAGATGAGTTTCTCGATCACGACACGGGTCGATCCCACCCAGAACGACCCGCACGCCTGACGGCAATTGTGAACGCTTTAAAAGCTGCGCCTTGGGCAGATCAAATTGAATGGCAGCTGCCAACGCCGGTAGAGAACCGAGCGATCGCGCCGATTTTACAACAAGTCCACACTCAACAACACATTGAGAAAGTCCGACAGATTGCCCAAAAAGGTGGCGGATATTTGGATGGTGGCGATACCCTTGTTTCTCCTCGGAGTTACGAGGTGGCAATGCTTGCAGCCAGCGCGTGGCTGGATGGGGTAGATTGCGTCCTTGCCACTAATAACCCAGCTTTTGTGCTGGCACGTCCTCCCGGACACCATGCAGAACGCAATTATGGCATGGGGTTTTGCTTATTTTCCAATGCAGCGATCGCAGCCTACTATGCCCTCGAACAACCCAGCATCAATCGCGTTGCTATCCTCGACTGGGATGTTCATCACGGCAACGGCACGCAAAATATTGTAGAAACCCACCCCCAAATTGCCTACTGTTCCTTGCATCAATCTCCTTGCTATCCCGGCACCGGACAAGCTTCCGAACGCGGTATCCACAACAATGTGCTGAATTTCCCCATGTTTCCTGGCAGCACAATCACTGAATACCAACCGCTTTTTGAGCAGAAGATTGTACCCTTTTTAACCAATTTTCAGCCAGATTTGCTGATAGTCAGTGCTGGTTATGACGCGAATGCAGATGACCCATTAGCTAGTATTAACCTGCAACCGCAAGATTATGGGTTATTTACCGATTATTGTCTGCAAGTAACTCGTCGCATTGTTTTTGGTCTTGAGGGCGGTTATGACCTCTCATCATTAGCGAAATCTGTTCTATCAACGATTGAGCGATGTTTAGTATAGGCTTTTGGCGCTCAGTTTTTGCCGCTTAAAATAGGGCTGAGGGTTGAGGACTGAGGACTGAGTAACTAATCGTTTAAAGCACTATTATTTAGCGATCAAGAAAAAAGAGTTGTTTCTATTCTGGCGCAGCCCAAAGAAATTCTCGTGTGATTATTTCCAGTCTCAATGGCGTTAAGGAAATATACTTAGTCCTTGCTTTGCACTGCAACGCTTAACATCACTTTTATCTGAGTCAGTCAAGCGTTGCGCTAGCTCCAAACTCTTTAACTCTTTCCACTCCAAGCAATCGGAGGGCTGGGATAGGATGCCGAATAAGAAGCACTAGGGCGAGTTTTCGTTTCTTCGTCTAGGACTTTCACAACTTTGTTGTAAATTTCTTCTGCCTGTTGCAGAGAATCACCAATACTGGTTAATCCCAGCTTGCCGAACTCGGAAAGACAACCCATGAGATGGAAAACGGTGCCGGTTTCTGTACTGGTATCAAAGTGCAGCCGTTGGTGGGCAATAATATCCATCAAATCATTCGGCAACAGCCCTACATAACGTTCTTTTTGGAGGTTGTCGGTAGCAACATAGTATTTTGGGCGACCTTGTTGGCTGTAGAACAAACCCGTGGAACTGTCATAGCGACCGTTGGTTAAAAACTTGAGGGTCATAAACGGGTGGGTCGTCCCGCCCTTCCGCAAATTGATTTCAATCGCTTGGATGTCCCACTGCTCGCCAGATTTTTCGGGGTGATGACAGGCGATAAAGTCCACCCCAAAGCGTTCTAAAGCTCCTTTTTTTGCCAAATTTCGCCCCACACGCAATCCTAAGTCCTGCAAGCGCAGGCGGTAAGCTTCATCGGCGGGGAAGTTGCAACCGAGATAAATCTGACCATCTGGGCCACCCAGAATTTGGTCGTGCGTGGAGAGAATTTCTACCTCTCCATTGGGGTCAATGCGACCTTGAACGCTAGGCGATCGCTTATGCTCTCCTTCAATAAAAGCTTCTACAATTGCCCCTAACTCTGGGATACGGCTGGAAAAATTTTCCCAAGTTTCTGCCTTGGCTTGAAAGCTTAAGGAGGAAAAGCGATCGCTAATCGCGGCAACCCTTTCGGCATGGGAGGCTTCTCCGGGTGCCACATTTTTGATTGGTCTGAGATCCAGTAGCGCATTCCCCTCGCCGGAAAATCCTTCATTGAGTTTGACAACCATCCGCTTTAACTGCGGTTGGCGTTCCCACAATTCGGCTGCTGCTACGCCCAAGTCTTCTGCATTCCAGACACTGTCGCTGCCATCGGGATGAGGAACCCCACACTCGGCAAAGATTTTCCGGCTGCCGCTTTTGGTGCCCCAGGTGAGTAAATCGGGGTCGAGCGCCAGAAGGGGAATGCCCATCTGTACTGCCAAATCTCGCTCTAGCAAGGTCGAGTTATAGCAGATCATGTAAGATTTTTCGGGGCGCAAGGCTTGCCGCATCCGCTCCATCAAGCGAGGGCGCTCTAAAATCTTCTGAGTCAGAGGTTTGGCTGAGGAATCGTAGGTAGAAAATAGTAACAAGCGATCGCGAGCATGAGAAAACGGAATTCCTGGCAACAGCTGCAAGTAGTAATCAATCACAATTGGCGGTAACGGCTGTGAAGTTACATAAATCAGCCGCGTGCGCGGGTGTCGCAGGCGAATTAAAGAAAAGAGCAGCCGCTCTTCATAATTGAGAAAGCCCTGAATTTTAAGTAGTTCCCGCTGGTCAAGGCTGACCGAAGGAATCACTAAAATATCGTAGTCATCGCTGTCGAACAAATCGACTCCCTGCCAGCGATCGCGCAGTTGGGCTTGAAGCAGTTGAAACTGCTCCGCCTGCTTAGAGGAATTCTCTACACCTTGCATTACCATAGACCTCCGCCTTGCTCCCAACGCTGCCCCTATCAGCGATTTTACCCAGATCAGGGGGAAAATATGGGCTTTGCGACACAAAACTGTAATTCTGCTTGACTGATGGCGCGAGTTGGAAACAAACAGATTCCGCCTCGGCTGTTTCCAAAAAAAAGATACCCTCACTAAACCCGTAGATTTGAGGATAATGAGGGATTTTGATGAAGTTTAAAGTTTAATCCAATCTACTTGGGAACCCCCGCCGTCAGTACCTCATGTCCTGATTCAGTAACTAACACATCATCCTCAATGCGGATACCAATCCCACGCCACCTGTCATCAATTGCAGGTTGCCCCTCGGCTGGTTCTACATCCAGTCCAATATATAGACCCGGTTCCACTGTTAGCACATGACCGGGTTGCAAACTCTGCCAAACTTCTTCCCCGTACTTATAAACACCAGCATCGTGGACATCTAAACCCAGCCAATGTCCGGTGCGGTGCATATAAAAGGGTTTATATTTCTCCTCTTTGATAATTTCTTCAATATCACCCGCCAGGAGTCCCACATCGATTAAACCTTCGACCAAAACGCGCACTGCCGTGTCGTGACCTAAGTTGTAGGGATTTCCGGGTTGAACTTGCGCGATCGCCTGTAACTGCGCTTCTAATACAATGTCGTAAAGCGTCTTCTGCTCTGTCGTAAACTTGCCCCCGACCGGAAATGTGCGCGTGATGTCGCCGTTGTAGTAGTCGTAGCAACAACCCGCATCAATTAGCAGTAACTCGTTATCCTGCATCTGCCGATTATTCTCAATGTAGTGCAGCACGCAAGCATTCGCGCCAGAGGCAACAATTGAGGGATAAGCTGGCCCCATTCCACCCCGTTTTCGGAAGATGTGTTCTATCTCCGCCTGCACTTCGTACTCGTAACGCCCCGGTTGAGCGAATTCTCGCGCCCAGTTGTGAGCTTCTGCTGAGATGTCAGCCGCACGACGCATCAATTCTATCTCGGCTGGACTCTTCACCAGTCGCATCCCGTGAAGCACCGGATTGGTGTCTTCAATCGCAATGGGTCCCGTACCCCGCTTGGGATAACCCGCCATCAACCGCTGCCAGTGGGTGAGGATAGTCTCATTGAAAGCGCGATCGCGTCCCAAATGATAATAAATCCGGTCGGCTTTTTCTAAATACTGAGGTAGTTTCTCATTTAGTTCTGCAATCGGGTAAGCTTCATCCGCCCCATAGAATTCTTTTGCCTTTTCCACCCCGACCCGATATCCTGTCCAAACTTCCTTCTCTCGTTCCTTCGGCTGGACAAACAATACAAATCGGTGTTCTGCATGGTGGGGCGCTAAAACTGCCACCGCCTCTGGTTCGTTAAATCCAGTTAAGTAATAAAAATCACTATCTTGCCGAAAAGTGTACTCAACATCGTTGTGCATGACAGCCACTGGGGCACTCCGAAAGATGGCAGTGCCGTTGCCAATTTTCGCCATCAACTGCTCGCGACGCGCTGCGTATTCTGCTTGCATAATCTCAACTACGTATCTTTGTTTTTCTAGGTGGTCGAGTCAGTCGAATTGACCAATATATTTTCAAGGTTATACTATGAGAGATTTGGTAACAAATCTTTATAGGGTGTACTCGAATACAACTCAAATTAAAATTTTCTGAATCGTTAGCGATTTTTTCAGGGGATTGGCTGCGCGATCGCTAATGACTGGATTCGACGGAACGATACTCCCGATCGACTCTTGCATCTATTAAATGAGAACAAAAATATTTCAAATAACAAAAAAACCGCTTCCATCTCGCTTAGCAATTTTACAAACGAATGATAGAGGCAACTATGACTCGCTTCCCCCTTCAAGAACAAGATGAAGTCACAGATTTAAAGGTCAAAACAGTATATAACGAAATTTTGTCTGAATTAGGGTTTGGGATCATTCCCAACATTTTCAAATCAATGGCGATAAATCCCGGTGTGCTGGAAGCGAATTGGAAAAAATTCCGCGCTACCATCCTGCAAGGAGATGTGCCCCGCACCCTGAAGGAAATGGTGGGAGTTGCCATCTCTCAGGCTCACAACAGTCCCTATGCCCTCAACGTTCACTTGCATGGATTATCAGCGCTAGGAATGAGTGAAGAAGTTCTCCGGACACTGGTTTCAGACTTTGCTGCCTGTCCGCTTCCCAAGCGCGAAAAAGCGGTCATTCGTTTTGGCTTACTTGCCGGGACTAAACCCCACGAACTGACCGCAAAAGATTACCAAAATCTACGAGAGTTGGGGCTAGATGACTCAGAAATCTTCGAGATTATTTCCACTGCTGACTTATTTACCAGCATAAATCGATACACAGACGCGATCGCTCTCGAAATTGACCAATTGTAAATTGCCAGTTTTCTCGTGAGTCCGTATTTTCTTGAGAATGTCGTTCGTTAAATTTCAGGAAAAACAGAATCATCCCAATAATGGGCAATACCCATGACTCTTTCCCTCCGTTTGATAGTAGCAATGAGCTAGAAAAACAAGCTCGCGAACCACTACTGCTGATAGCCCGCCGTCTGCTTGCGGAAGCCCAAGCTCTTTCCAGCCGCATCGCCGCTGTCAATGAAATTGCGACAGCGATTAACCGTACCCTGGATATAGACGAGATTTTGCGGGTTGTTGGTAAACAAGCTAAATGGCTCTTGGATTTCGAGCATTGTAGCGTCTATATCTGCACCGATACCAGTTCTTGCCGCCTCGTAACCCTATTTGGCGATCCTGTAGAGTTGACTGCCACGATTGTCGCAGAGGACAGCCCTTTAGGTCGTGCAATGAAAACAGGTCAATCGCAACTGATTCGAGAAGGCTCTCTATCTGTTTTTCTGCACTCTTATGCTTCCCAAATATTCGTCCCCCTACAGAGCGATCGCCAAGTCATTGGTACTATCAACTTTGCGACTACCCAAGCCCACGCTTACACACTGGAAGATTTACGCATTAGTTATTTACTAGCCTTGCAAGTATCGGCAGCAATTCGCAACGCCAGTGGCTTCGCCCAATTAAATCAGCTATATGCCCAACTAGAGGCAGAAAAACGCAAATCTGAGCAACTGTTACTGAACGTACTTCCTGTACGTGTAGCCGATGAATTAAAACGCACTGGCAGAGTTAAACCCGTGCATTATGACTCTGCCTCAGTATTGTTTACCGACTTTAAAGATTTCACTCAATTAGCCGAACAACTCACTCCCGAAGATTTAGTCAATGAATTAGATTATTGCTTTTCTTGCTTCGATATGCTCATTGAAACCCACAAGTTAGAGAAATTAAAAACAATTGGTGACAGTTATATGTGTGTTGGAGGAATTCCCACTCCTAACCGCACTCATGCAATTGATGCTGTACTAGCCGCCTTACAAATTCAAGCCTTTATGCAATGGCGGCGGCTCGAAAAAATCAAAAATAATCATCCCTATTGGGAAGTCCGCATCGGCATCCACTCAGGACCCTTGCTAGCGGGTGCGATCGGTCATAATAAATTTTCCTATGATGTTTGGGGCGATACGGTTAATACTGCCTCCAGAATGGAATCCTGTGGAGTTTGTGGCAACATTAATATTTCAAAAGCCACGTTTGAGTTAGTGAAAAATTTTTTTGATTGTGAATATCGGGGAAAAGTCAATGCAAAAAATAAGGGTGACATTGATATGTATCTTGTCACCCGCCTCAAAAAATGCTTTTCCCTAGACCCCACCGGATTGTTACCCAATGAGGATTTTAATCAACTTTATGCGGCAATCCAATCGGGGCATCCTGATTAGTCATTAGCCATTCACTAAATAATAACTAGGGACTCATCACGCATGATTGTTTAAAACTTATAACTCATCACTGCGATCGCAGTGCCATTTTCTGGCAAATCCGTTGATTTAACCGTCAAAGTATCACTATTGACCCGACGCACCGGCATCCCATCCATCAATGCCAAAAATTCATCCACGGAGACAATATCGCAACTCGCAGCATCGGCGGCTTGGGTACGGTAATGCGTGGGAATCACCAATTTGGGATTGAGGACTTGTACTGCCTGCATGGCTTCCTGAGGCGTGTAGGCTTTGTCACTTCCGCCTACGGGTACTAACAATACATCGGGACGTCCCATCAGGATTTTTTGCTCAATATCAATCGGTGCAGCAGCACCGCCTAAATGCAGAATATTGATTCCTCCTTGCGTCCAACGCCAAGCCACGTTCGTGCCAAATCGGCGTCCACCGTTGCGATCGTGGTTAATGCTCATTCCTTGAATTTTTAGGTTGTCAACTTGGTAAACTCCCGGTTTATATAAAAACTGGGGATTCCCTGGCAACCCTTCCACCGCCCCTTCATCAAGTAATAGGCTGCTGACTAGCACTAAATCCGCCGGCACCTTCGATGAACGATACCCAGCCGTACAGCCCAGCTTCTGAAAGGGATTCGCCAAGACTCGTTTACCACTTCCAGTAAACAAAAAGCTGGTATGCCCCAGCCATTTCACAGAGACAGATCCACCAGGTGTTGCCGCCTGATAAGTCTGAAATCCAGAAGCCAAGCCTGTTCCTAATGCTGTAAGCAAACCCGCCCCAGCATAGCGCATCAACTGTCGCCGTTTCATCAGAATTTAGTCCTCAGTCATTAGTCATTAGTCCTTTGCTAATCGCTAATGCTTAATTGAGCGATGAACAATTAGCCATTAGCCATTAGCACTAAAGCGATTCCAGGAAGTTTCGCAGCAATTGCTTTCCTGAAGCCGTCAGAATACTCTCCGGATGGAATTGGACGCCCTCAATATGCGGATAGTTCCGATGCCGGACGCCCATGATGGTTCCGTCGTCTACCCAAGCCGTAATTTCCAGGACATCTGGGCAGCTGTGTCGGTCAATCACCAAACTATGATACCGGGTAGCGGTAAAGGGATTGTCTAATCCTCGAAATACGCCGACACCTGTGTGATGAATTGGAGAAGTTTTGCCATGCATCAACATGGGTGCAGAAACAATTTCACCGCCGAATACTTGACCAATGCCTTGATGTCCCAGGCAAACGCCCAAAATGGGTACCCCGGAACCCATCTTTTGAATTAACTCCAGGGAAATTCCGGCATCTTCTGGACGCCCTGGTCCCGGCGAAATCACAATTCCATCGGGTTTAAGCTTTTCGATTTGCTCAAGGGAGATTTGGTCATTGCGATACACCTGAATTTCAGATGCTACGGGCAGTTCAGCGCCAAGTTCTCCCAGATACTGCACCAAGTTATAGGTAAAACTGTCGTAATTATCAATAACCAGAATCAAATGTAAACTCCTTGTGAGTCAGAAGCCTTCAACTCAAAACTCAAAACTACTTAGCGCAGCATCGACTGAATCCGAATTACAAGGGGTGGCAAAAGCAGCGAACCAGCGACCAATACCGACACGAGTGCCGAAACCAGAACGGCACCAGCAGCACAGTCTTTAGCAATTTTGGCAAGCTCATGGTAAGCCTGCTTAACCGTTAAGTCAACAACTGACTCAATTGCCGTATTCAATAACTCCAGCGCCAACACTAGCCCAATTGTTATTCCAATCACCGCCATTTCGACTGCCTTCAACTGCAAAAAGACACCCAAACCAATAGCTAGGGTGCCTATAACTACATGGATGCGAAAGTTGCGTTGGGTAATAAAGGCATATCGAAGTCCGGCCCAAGCATATTTAAAACTAATTATTAAGTTCGGCGCAATTCGCCAAGCTAAATCCCGGTTTGGTTTCACTACATCTGAGTGGTTCAAAGAAGGTGTGGAAATTTCTTGAGACATGGCAAGGGTTTTACGGGGCTGAAGGGCATGAACCATCGCTCCGGCTGGCGCGTGGGCGAAACTTGAATCTAAGTACAGATGAAGGCTATTGGGTATAGCTAGGCTAGATAGTAAGACCAATAACCTGGAGTAAAGTTTCCTGCTGGTTCAACATTTTAGTCAGGCTATCTTCATCGGGATGATCCCAGCCGAGTAGATGAAGCAAACCGTGAGCCGCTAACCAGGCTAGCTCTGTTTTTAAAGGATGTTCCTGTTGTTGAGCCTGCCGAGTCGCAGTCTCAACGGAGATGACGATATCACCAAGATACAGAGGTGTATCCTCTAAAAAATCCATCGGCTGAGGACAGTCTACCTCTAAGGATGCAAAAGCTAATACATCTGTCGGTTTATTTTGATGACGATACTGGGCGTTGAGGGTCTGTATTTCTTTATCGTCCGTGAGGCGCAAACTCAGTTCATAGGCATCCGCTTGAGGAATATCTAGATGCAGCGTTTCCATCCAACGATGGAACCAAGTTTCCCAAGTTTCAGGTGAAATTTCTTCTTGGGCACTGGCATCTGCTGGATTGGACGAGAAGAAATAGTCTTGGATGCTAACTTCTATGTTTATGCCCATACAACCGGGTTCCGGATTAACGAGTCAGGTAAGAAAGACCGATCAGCAGCGCCACAAGACCAATGGTTGACAGGGCAAAATGTTTTAACGAAGTGCCTCCTTTTCGTACCATGTTTCGCATTGCCAGCTTCACGTAGCTGGGTTGAGGCTCTGTCGAGGCGGGTGTCGATTCAGAAATGGGTTCTGGAGTTTGTGATGCCGCTTGTGGCGTTGACGAGGAGTTACTCATAAGGATAATTACTGAAGACTCAAAAGTGGTTTTTCCAGCTGATGATAAGCCAGGGATAAACTTTTCTTCCAACAATGTAACAGTTTGTTTCGCAATTGATGGCAAATCACCGAATCAGCAAGTAAAGGACAAAGGAGCGATCGCTCCTTTGTCCACCCGATGTTACTAATTTCTTGGTGTCTTGGTGGCTAAGTAACCCTCTCACAGAGGCTACCCTAAAGACCCAACGGCGCAGCTTTTAGGTAAGCTGATTTTCTTGGCGCAGATAGGCTTCAATGAACGAATCGAGGTCGCCATTCATCACATCGTTAATGGCAGTCGTTTCTACACCTGTCCGCAGATCCTTGACCATCTGGTACGGGTGGAAAACGTAGTTACGAATTTGGTTGCCCCAAGCTGCCTCTACCATATCCCCTCGAATGTCCGCAATTTCCTTGGCGCGTTGCTCTTGGGCGACAATCAGCAACTTAGCTTTGAGGATGGCAAGACCTTTTTCTTTGTTTTGCAGCTGACTTCGCTCTTCAGTACAGCGCACGGCAAGCCCGGTGGGAATATGAACAATCCGCACCGCTGTTTCCACTTTGTTGACATTTTGTCCACCTTTACCACCAGCCCTAGAGGTGGTGATTTCTAAATCCTTATCTGGAATGTCCAGAGTCACGGATCTATCCAGAGTTGGCATTACTTCCACTCCAGCAAAGCTTGTTTGGCGCTTGTCGTTGGCGTTGAAAGGCGATATCCGCACCAGCCGGTGGGTTCCTTTTTCTGCCTTCAGGTAGCCATAAGCATAACGCCCTTCAATCTCTAAGGTGGCTGACTTAAGCCCCGCTTCTTCTCCTTTGGAGATTTCCGCTAAGGTAACTTTGTAACCGTGGTTTTCTGCCCAGCGAGTGTACATCCGCAGCAACATTTCCGCCCAGTCTTGGGCGTCTGTGCCACCTGCACCGGCGTTAATGGTTAAAACGGCTCCGCTTTGGTCATAAGTACCGGAAAGCATCTGTTGCAATTCCCATCGCTCAAGTTCCTGATTGAGCTTGGTGATGTTGCTTTCAGCTTCCAAAAGCAGTGACTCGTCGGCTTCTAATTCCAGCAGTTCCACAACCGCCCTGGCGTCTTCTAGGCTGTTTTTCCACTGGTGAAATTGTTCCAAGTGGGATTTGAGGTCATTGAGTTCTTGGAGGGTTTGTTGGGCACTCGTTTGGTCGTCCCAAAAATCCGGTTGCGCCGCGACTTGCTCCAAGTCTTGAATTTTGGCAGTTAGAGCAGGAACGTCAAAGATAGTCCTGGGTTTTACCCAGGCGATCGCACAACGTTTCGACTTCGCGTTTAATGTCTAGGAGTTCAATCATTGTTTTGAGCTTTTTCCGATGAGCGCTTGGTAGTAAAGTTGCACTCTTTTCGATCTTAGCTGGAGTCTCTCTCCCAATCACTAAGACCTGAACAAAGAAAGCGAAGGAGAGGAACAGGGGAAGTTACCAATTATCTTTTACCCATTACCCCATTAAGATTGAATTTGTGGAGTAACTGCTGAAAGTTAAAGATAGTCTTGATCTTGATCCAGATGCTAAGACAACGTTTCTACTTCACGTTGGATGTCTATGATTTCCAGCATTGCTTTAGCGCTTTTTCTTGATCGCTGCTCATATTGCACTGCAATCAAATTTATCTAAGTTTCTTGCTAAATGTCCAGTCCCAAAAAAAGCCGTGGGAAACCACGGCTTCAAGATGTGTGCGCTTAATGAAACTTTTGCCTGTTAGTCGCGGCTATTAAAAGCGATCAGCAACCGCAGGATAAAAATGAACAAATTGATGTAAGTCAGATACATCGACAAAGCAGCAGGCAGATATTGGTCATCGCGGTAAGCGCGGGGCAGGATATAGAAATCCACCACAGCAGCTCCGGCAAACAAAAACACGCCAATACCAGAAATGGCAATTTCTAGCCAGGTGGGTGTATAGACACCAAACAAAGACAACAGCAGCTGACCCACTAGCACCACAACTAGGGCAATAATACCTAGCTGTACTGTTTTAGTTAGAGCCATGCCGTCTTGCTCCGACAGATTGGAGCCAATCTGTCGTGCAGCAATAAAGGTAACGCCACAGCCGAGGGCGGCAAAACCAATTCCTGCCACACCGACCCCTGGCGTCCTCAGAGCCACAAATATCAATCCGCTTAGGGTATAGCCTGACAACAGACTGTAGGTAGCCAGAAGGGGCAGAGCAACGCTTTTCTTACCATTAATGGCAACTTTTTGGGCAACGAAGAAAAGGGCGAATTCTGCAATCAGGGCAACCCAGAAGGTTGGCATGAATAGCCCTGGGTTGGAGCGGAGAACGCCAAGACCCCCATAGGTGCCAAGTGCGGTTAAGACAAGTCCAGCGCCTACGTAGGGAAGGGCTTTGGCAATAACATTGGGGCCAACGAGTGCGTGATTTTTAGCCTCACGCATCGCTTGACGGAAGTTACTGGTGTTACTCATGAAGCTTCCTCAGAAATATTACGAGTCATTTACATTTATGCGATCGCCAGTCTAATTCAATTGTGACGTAGAGCCGGAGTCCTTAGAAGGGTGGGTTTCACGAAGCAAACGCTTACGGTTTGTTTTTGAAGTAAGGATTAGTTTTTGGCTACATCAAACTGCAACTTACGTATATATGCTGACATTCCGGGAGAGGCTCTCTGTGAGTTCCGTATTCCAACGATGGTTGTTGAAAGCGCCTATACAGAAAATGAATTCAGTTAGACGAAATGAAGAGATAGCGATTTCCCAATCTCCCAAACGGGGTGGTTTTACAGAGGCTTTGACAATGGCGACTCAATCTTCTTGCAGCTCCGATTCGATGGAACTTTTGATTGCTTACTATAAAAATCCATCAGTTGAAGTTCGCAATCAACTGGTGCAGTTGAATGCTGGACTGGTTCGGAAGATGGCTCATCGAGTCAGCTATCAGTGTGCGGAACCTTATGAAGATTTGGAACAACTCGGCTATCTCGGTTTGATTCGGGCGATTGAGCGATTCAATCCCCATCAAGGTTATGCTTTTAGTTCCTTTGCGGTTCCTTACATTCGCGGCGAGATGCTGCATTATTTACGCGACAGAAGCGGCGTAATGAAAATGCCTCGTCGGTGGCAGGAAATCCAGCAGGAAGGACAAAAGGCGCGAAAAGAGTTGGCACAAACTTTAGGGCGATCGCCAAAAGAAGCTGAAATTGCCCAAGCAATTAAAGTATCTCTAGAAGAGTGGAGCGAAAGCAAGGTTGCGGCTCAAAACTGCCGACCATTAAGTTTAGATAGTGTCGTTTTTGAGCAGTCTGACTTTCAGGTGACGTTGGCGGAAACACTCCCTGACCCTCGCTATCAATCTTGGCAAAGTCAAGAAGAAGAACGGCAAGAGCTGGAAGGGGCAATGAGTTATTTGGACAACAAAACTCAAGCAGCAATTGAGTTGGTGTTGGTACGAGATCTTCCTCGGAAAGAAGCGGCTAAGCGAATTGGTGTCAGCCCGATGACGGTGACACGGCATCTTCAAAGAGGAGTTGAGCAGTTGGTATCGCTGTTGCAACCTCAATCAACCGAGCGTTTGGCTAGTTAAAGGCTTCCTGGAAAGAATTACAAGCAAGACAGCTTGTTTGGGAAGTAGTCGCCAGTTAAAAATTAGTAGAGAGTTTGTAGAGTGGTATATACCACTCTATTTTTTTAGGTGGCATAACGCCTGAAGGCGTTCGGCTACATTTTCCCCAAAGCTACCACTGCATTCTGCCCTCCGAAACCAAAGCTGAAACAAAGCACCTGTTTAATTTCACCTTGACGCGGGACTTTAACTAAATCTAAATCAAATTCTGGTTCCTTTAACCCCACACACGGTGGCAAGATTTGATGCTTCAATGCCATTAGGGAGAAAGCGACACCTAAGGCTCCAGATGCTCCCAATGTATGACCTGTGGCTCCCTTAGTAGAACTGACTGGCACCGTTTGGGGAAAGAGATACTGAATTAAGTGCGCCTCATTTTGGTCGTTGAGCTGGGTAGCGGTACCGTGAGCGTGGATGTAATGGATGTCCGCAGGGAAAAGGTTGCTGCGATCGCAACATTGTTTGACCGCCGCGATCGCACTCCGACTTCCTGGCTCAGGGGTATTCGTATGATAAGCGTCCGATGTCAAGCCAAATCCCAGCACTTGACCATAAATCCGTGCTGAGCGACGCTTTGCCAATTCTGCGGATTCCAGTACCAAGACGGCTCCCCCCTCTCCCAAGGCTAAGCCTTCCCGCCACCGATCAAAAGGATAAGCGCCCGTTTGAGCTAAAGCGCCCATCTGCTGAAACCCTGCCAGGGTCAGCGGTGTAATCGATGATTCCACGGCTCCAGCAATGACTTGCTGACAGTGCCCAGTTTCCAAGAGCGACGCTGCTTGCGCGATCGCCCAAATTCCAGTTGCACAAGCCGCCATTGGTGCCAAGACTGACCCAGTTGCCCCGATTTGACGAGCGGCTGCGATCGCATTCATGTGGGGCAGCGTCTCCAAAAAAGCCTGGGTTGGCAGGTGTTTGTATAGCGGCGATTTTACTGGTTCGGCATCCCGATAGAACTCCCGCGCCAATTTCTCCCAAGATGCCTGATAAGAGCGACTCGAACCAATGACGACTCCACAATCGGGCAAAGGCGAAACCAAACCAGCATCTTCCTGCGCCATAGCGACAACCCGCTGAGTCAGGGTTGCTAACTCAGCGGGTTGTTTCCCTATCAATCCTAAGGGTCGGGGGGCAAGTTCTGGAAAGGGTTGATGCAACTGAATGCCAGATTGACCGGCGATTAAACGTTGCCAGCTCGTCTGCAAGCTGTTACCCAAAGCCGAGACTAAACCAATCCCAGTAACGACAATCTCCACCGATTACCCAGCGAATCGCCAATTGCTATTTCTTGAGATTTTCCGCACCTTTGGTCACCTTAGCCGATTCAATGCGATCGCCCTGCTGAATCTTGTCAACGACCTCCATCCCTTTGGTTACATAGCCAAAAACAGCATAGTCACCATCCAAGAACGGCAAATCGGCTAAAGCAATGTAAAACTGCGACGAAGCCGAGTCGGGTAAAGATGAGCGAGCCATTGCGACAGCGCCACGAGTATGTCGCAACTGCGGGGGTTGAGAAACACCCGCACTTTTGAGCGTTTCGCTGAGAACGGGTTTTTCCGCCCCTTTGGGCTTAATTTCGAGGGGAATGTAACGCGCTTGACCCGTCGCTGGATCGATAAAACCACCCATCCCCAGACGTTCTGTGGGCACATTCGGGTCTTTACTTTGCGGATCGCCACCCTGAGCAACAAAGGGTTGCGGTTGCCGCACTACGCGGTGAAAGACCAGTCCGTTATAGACACCTCTTTGAACTAAATCGACGAAATTCCCAGATGTAATCGGGGCATTAGTGCCATCGACTTCAATCGTAATTAGCGAGCCTTTAACCGTCATGTCTACGGTGGCTTTACCTTCTAGGCGGGGCAAACTGCTTGTTTTGGGACTACTCGCTGGAGTGGCAGATGCTGAGGTTGTTTCAGTTGCTGAGGGGCTGGTATCCGAGGAAGTAGCCTGCTCGGTGGTACATCCCCCCAACATCAGTCCTGCGATCGCAAAAAGTAATATAAACCAGTGCCGGATTTGTATCTGCATTTTCATTTCACCTAATTGGTAGCCAGAGCTACTGAATCATCTTATGCAGATATTGGGAGGCTCAACCAAGAATTGTTAGAGACCTTCAATGGGCACTTCCAAGAAGCGAGCCAGTTGGGCACCCTGATTTTCCAGCTCTGACAAGGGTAGAGGTTCCCCAACTCGCGTCAGGGGAATATCGCGGCGTCCTTTGACGCGCAGGTAAATCGACCGGCGTGGGTTGAGACCTTCTTTAATTTCCACCCGAATCGCTTGGACATCTTGTATGCGACAGCCGACTTCAATTTGGCGGTTTTTGCCGAGAAAGCCCCATCTAAAGATCCGAATATATCCGGTTTCTTGATTAAACTCGTTGTAACCGCCCCCTACGTTTAAAAGAATCATCATCCATAGATAGAGCGCTACGAGTAACCCAGCTAACCCGTAAAGTCCCATGACTATCCCTTGAGGGATAAAAAGTAACTTGGTGGGGTCAGCAAAAGGGAGAAGATTGACTTTTAGGTAACTTGAAATTCCAGCCAATAAAAAGCCTGTAGCTCCCAAGGAGACTACGGTTGCCCACCAATAGTTACTCAAACGACGAGAGCCTAAAACCTCTTGACGGAGAACGCGGTTACTTGTGGATGTTGTCGGTGCAGCCATGAAAGAAAACTCTGTGTTCGCCAAAGTTGTTAAGGAAAATTTTTAAGATCGGACTGATTCAGATTATCTAGCTTCCCAGGGATTTATGCTATTGATTTAGCAATCTAACTGAGCTAGAGATTAATGAGAAGTACGTGTCAGATTGTAAAAATTCTGATATTTTCTTATCATAGAGGACACGTGCTAGAACCCTAGGGTTTTACTTTGGGGACAAAAAGCGCCCCATTCCCAAATAACAGTAGCCTGAAACCCGGTATCAGGGCGACAGGTTAGTGGAAATTGACACGCAGGGGAATCAAGCGAGTGTGTCTATTGAAGACAGAACCCGGCAAACTTCTCCAAAATAATCCCACTACTGTCTGACGTGGGTCGTGTCAAATAAATAATGTTAATTGCTCAAGTTCAGACGATTTGACGCAATAGTAAGAGGATTTGAAATGACCATTGCAGTCGGACGCGCGCCAAGTTCAAGAGGGTGGTTTGACGCCATTGACGACTGGCTCAAGCGCGATCGCTTCGTATTTGTCGGCTGGTCCGGCCTACTGCTATTCCCCTGCGC
>NZ_JACJPB010000013.1:0-22624 GCF_014695825.1 Coleofasciculus sp. FACHB-542
TATGAACTTCGGCTCAGTCAAAGGTAAGATGAGTAAAACTTATGACCGGCAGCTAGCAATCGCCTAATTTTAGACCCCATATTACCCCAGCGACGACTTTTGCAAGAGGTCTAATATCCAGTCGCCGCGTTGTGACTGATGCCGCCATTGTGGAGGTTTTGGTGGCGCTGCAACCTCGCCGCGTGCTAGATGTTGGATGCGGTGAAGGTTGGCTTGTACGCGCATTAAACGAACGCAGTATCGAAGCCTTTGGAGTAGATGGGAGTTCTGCTTTAGTTCAACAAGCTCAGGCAGCAGGTGGGGGTAAGTTTCGCACCCTCACCTACGATCGGATCGCCAACGATCCAAATCAACTCGATGGACTATACGATCTCGTAGTTTGTAACTTCTCACTGTTAGGGGAAACCATTGTACCGCTGCTGGCTGCACTGGGTACAGTTCTAGCGCCTAATGGACACCTTGTTGTGCAGACGGTTCACCCGTGGAGTGCCTGTGGCGACACCGCCTACAAGGAGGGCTGGCGAACCGAGTGCTTCACGAGCTTTGGCGAGGACAAGTGGGAGCCAATGCCTTGGTATTTTCGGACTATCAGTTCGTGGCTGACAGCTTTTAACCAAGCAAAGTTGCAGATACGCCAATGTATTGAACCACTTGAGCCAACAACGCAGCATCCTCTATCGCTTATTCTCGTGTCCTGCGTAGAAGAACAATTTAGAGGATCTCCCTTATATGATGAGAAATAGTTGAGCAAGCCCCAGTTAGGTTAGTTGTGTTTACAACATCTCGTCTCATCTCAAACTGGCTCTTAGTTGCACTACCAATAGCGCTATGCGCTTGTACATCATCTGATGCTGTCGTTTCAACTCCAAAAAACGTAATTGAAGCCAAGCCACAATCCTTGCCACCATCCGTAAATAATGCTGATAAACTCAACAGCATTCACGAAGAACGTTACTCGCTGCTCATTCATCGAGTAGACAAGCGCTTGGAGGTACTCAATAACCAAAGCGTTCCAATTTACAAAGCAAGTATTGGTATTGGTAAGGGCGGCCTCAAAGACAAACAAAACATGAATGACTTTGTTACTCCCACAGGCGAGATGAGCGTAGACTTGATTCTCTACAAAAAGTCTGAGTACAACCAGATTTCCCAAAATAACGTTAAGCGTTTTATTAAAGTTACTCAGTATCGCAACTTAGTTAGCCCTCGGCAAGGATTAACTCAGCTATTCAAGAACATGAGTTCTCTTGACTTTGATGGGAACGGTAGCCCAGACAGTGCCTATGGAAATGGCTATATCGGACTCACTTCAACGACAAGCATCACGGGTCCTAAAATGAGTACATTTCAGGGAACGCCCTACTGGTTCTCAATCGCACTTCATGGTACACCCAATCCGGAGAATATTGGTCAAGCTAACTCAGGTGGCTGCATCCATCTCGACTCAAACACATTGCAGCAGTTAATTGAGAAGGGTTGGGTGAAGTTAGGTACCAAAGTAACGGTTGTTGATTAATGGATTGACGTGGTTGTGTTTTCTGCGATCGCGGTAATGCTCTTTATTCACAAATCAAGCTGAGTATAAACCAGCTAGTTTTCTGCTAAAGTTGCCCATTCATCACTTATGATTCGCGTCTTTATATAGTTAGCTTCTGCAATTGGCATCGCACTCCGCACTTTTATACCTGAAGATTTGACAGAAGTTTGTATTGATTGGCTGCAACTGCGCTCAGAAGTTGGTACCTTATTGACGTTTTGCCCGCCTGCCCCTTGAGAGGGCATTGCAATCATCTCAATCTCTTACTCTGGGATACTCACCATGTTAAAAATTTGTAGCATAATTTAACAATTGTCCAGAGATGAGTTGCACCAATCGTTGAGCAGATTTCGCTCTGATTCGCCTTTATTCATTATCTCCTGACAGCCAAAGTAAGGAAAATAAGCCGATGGATCGATTGAATTTCAATGTAGTCCAGCAGTTCTGGACGATCGCTAAGTCCTATTGGTCAGGGGATGAAAAATGGCAAGCCAGAGGGTTATTGCTGGGCGTAGTGCTGTTACTGCTGGCGTATACGGGATTGAGTGTAGTTCTCAACAACAAGCGAGGAGTGCTGATTTCAGCCCTCTCAGCCCGTGATGAGCCACGCTTCTGGGAAACTGTCATCATTTTCATCGCTGTGTTGGTGATCTATGCACCATTGCTCGCAGGGTATACCTATTTACGCGATCGCCTGAGTTTGCAATGGCGGAAATGGCTCACCCATCGATTCGTGGATAACTACTTTCGCGATCGCGCCTATTACAATCTGCATATCTCAGGCACTGAAATCGATAACCCAGATCAGCGGATTGCAGAGGATGTTAGGAGTTTTACCCAGGAATCTCTCACCTTTGTACTGGTGTTGGTGCAGTCTGTGCTGTCAACGATCGCCTTCAGCAGCGTACTCTGGGGCATTTCTAAACCCCTGGTGTTGTTTCTGGTGCTGTATGCCCTAATTGGGACAGTAGTAACAACTTTTGTATTTGGTAAGCCGCTTGTCCGACTCAACTTTGAACAATTGAAGAGAGAAGCGAATCTCCGCTTTGGTTTGGTGCGGATTCGGGAGAATGCGGAAGCGATCGCATTCTATCGAGGGGAAGAACAGGAGTCAAACCAAGTTAAGCATCGGTTCCTTGATGTGTTTGAGAACGTCAAACGCCTGCTGGTTTGGGAATTAAACTTAAATGTTCTCACCAACGCTTATGAGTTCATCCCCTTCGTCCTGCCTGCCCTAGTTGTCGCACCCGCGATTTTTGCCGGGGAAATGGAGGTGGGTAAAGTTTCTGAGGCACAGGGGGCTTTTGTCCGCGTCTTTTTCTCGCTCAATGTTGTCGTTGCCCGCTTCCAGCAATTGACCACTTTTGGCGCTGGGATTAATCGTCTTTATACCTTTGCCCAGTTTTTAGAACAGGCAGAGGCAGATCGGGCATCCGATGAGCAACCCAGGATTCAGACGGTATCAGCAGATCGGCTGGCAGTCGAACATCTCAGCCTGCAAACGCCTAACTATCAGCGCACATTAGTCGAAGATTTGTCGCTACAGTTACCTGCGGGAGAGGGACTTTTGGTGATGGGACCAAGTGGTTGTGGTAAGAGTTCGCTGCTGAGAGCGATCGCAGGTTTGTGGGATTCTGGTACAGGGAAAATTGTTCGTCCTGAATCCGACGAGATCCTATTTTTGCCGCAACGTCCCTACATGGTGCTTGGTACTCTGCGCGATCAATTGCTGTATCCCAACACGCATCTTGAGGTTGACGACGAACACTTAAAGCAAGTGCTGGAACAGGTTAATTTAGCAGGTTTAGAGGAAAGATTTGGCGGTTTTGATGCCCAGGAGGATTGGGCAGATGTCCTCTCTTTGGGCGAACAACAACGGCTAACTTTCGCCCGGTTGCTGCTGAACAAACCCAACTACGCCATCCTAGATGAAGCAACTAGCGCCCTAGATTTGGATAACGAGGAACGGTTGTATCAACATTTGCAGGCAAAAGGGACTACTTTCTTAAGTGTGGGACATCGTGCTACGTTGGCAAATTATCATCAGTCATTGCTGGAACTCTCCCAGGATAGGACTTGGCAGCTTAAACAACCCCTAGCTCTTGTCGAAGAACAACCGGAGTTGTTGGAACTGCCATCGACTACCTAAAGGGCGATGGCAGAAGCATCCCATTTGTGAAAAAATACCTGCTGATTGAAATAGCCGAGTCAATGGAAGCTGGCAAGCACAAGTCCAGAGATAAGCCAATCCATGACCATAGACATATCAAATCTAAGGTTTAAATCCCGTGCAGTTCGCTAAAGTTTAAAAAGATATGAATCGTATTGATGGAGAATCCAAATCCCAAATGATACCGCTGTGGAATAAATCTTTTAGTGCTTTTTGCTTGAGTCTGCTTGTGATGTTCGCAGGGAATATCGTTCTGATTGGTTGTGGTGAAGCCGCTAAAAATTCCGACCCTGTACAAGAATCGGAAAAAGAATCCAACCAGGGTAATCAGGCTGATGATGACGATAACGAGGGGCAAGAGACCACTGGCTCATCCGATCAAAATGACGATGAGGAGAAGGATGGACAAGAGGAGAAGGATGGAGAAGATAAGGATTAGCAGTGGCGATTCACCTAGCGCGCTCGCTTGATAGCCGCAGCCACCGATTCGCGTGTACTCTGAATTTACACGCGAAAGGGACGACTTTTTTGAGTGTCGGGCATCACTCTACGTGGACAAATTACCATCAGTCTTTGCTGGAATCCCAGGCTCAAACGTGGCAGATTAAACAACCGCTAGCTCTGCTCAAACATGGCGAAAAGGAGTGACATTTAGCTCCGCTCTCCAGTCTGCTAGTGGTTTTTCCCAAGCCTCTTCCCACTTCTGCCCTAGAAAGGGTTTTGCCCGATCCCCCAAATCGTAGCTCTGCTGAATGAGACTTACAAGCGGGTTTAAATCGCTGTTCATCTTGATCGTATTCAAGGTGATTGCGGCAATCAACATCACTGCAAGGGGAGAGCGATTTTGCGCGAGCGTAAATGCTTGCAGTCCAATCTCTCCAACAGGATCGGTGCCAAATCCTGTCACGGTATGCCAAATATCATGAGTTTGTCGCATACGCAGTGCTAAATAGCTTGTGTCATCTTGAAGCTCGACTTGGCGATAAAACTCTGGATCGAGGTTGGCTGCTCGCATATGAGAGGCATAGGCAAAGCCTAACGAATCTTCAGGCAGCTTGAGTAACGCTTCTAGATTGGGAGTCGGTGCAATATATTGTTCTTCAAAAAGTTGAGCGATTTCAGGATAGGACTTGAGATAGGTAATCGCAGCAGCAGAAACTTCATGGTTGGCTAAGGCAGCAGCAATATCAAAAACTGCCTCGATATCTGTTCCGTTATCGATAAAGGCAAGGAAACCTTCCAAACCTTTCAGAAGTTCTGGAGTAACCGAGCGACTCCTATCAGCATTGATAATCGAGGGAGATTTTGACATCGGGAAACCTTCGGTAATCAAAATGAACGAACCCTTCGCGGGATAATTTCACGTATCTGGCACGTATCTGGATCGAGACCCGCAGTTCTTAACCGTTCTGCCTGTTGTGTTGTCCTATACTCTAGCTGCGATCGCTCTGTTGCGTTCGGCTTTTACCTCAGTTAACACGCAACTTCCTTGTGCATCATACTAGCGCAGCGACCGTCTGTTTAGGACTATTTTGTGGATTCTCGAATAGCCTGATTGCGACTATCTACGGGGCAAAGTTTTGTAGCAATTGAGCAGGAGCGAGATGCCTCCGGCAAGTTGCGCGGGATGCCAATTTAATTACTTCGTAGTTCCCCGTGGGGCGCGTTCAGCATCTGTTCCAATCCACTGCTTAGAATTCACTACGGTATCGATTTTATTTTCCAATTCTGTTAGTTGAGTCGGTGCATCAGGTGAAGGAAGGTAATGGTGTACTGTTTTTTGTTTCTTGCCGATTGTCAATGAGGTGATGGCAGAAGGTGCATCGGTGTGTCCACCTGTATAGCTGTCTTGAAGCTTGAAGTAATTGAGCTTTTGAAAGTCTGCAATGAGCTTTCTCGCTGCTGTTTTACTGATAGTTGTTGTTCGGGTGCCAGTCACTTTCACAAACCGTTTGCCCTCGTAAACCACCTTGCCATTGCCATAAACAGTGAGCTTATAAATGGGGCAAAAGCCAAAACAGGCTGTCCGTTCGAGTGTCAGCGCAACTTGTGGTGAGACTTGTCGAGGTTGATTGAGTAGCCTTTGATTCGGAGTAGTGGTTTCAGCCGCCAGGAACGGGGAGTTAGGAATAGAGACGCTTAGAACACTACTGGCTACACCGATTATTAGACTTAGAAGAAGTGGCGATCGCATTATCGTTAGGCTCTAAATCAGAAAGATTGACTTAACTTCGAGTTTATTCGGCTGTTTCAGCTCTCAGTTCTTGGTTTCTAATTCAGAAACCGGAAGACGATGTAGGAATTTTCTATTTTTAGGCTAAGTTATCGGCTGTTGATGCTATTGGGTGAAATCATTGGTGTTCTCCGTAGACGAGTTGGGTTGTTACACCGCAGCGCACCCTAGAACAACTCAGCTTTGACAACTGAACGTACAGCAATATCTTCAAGGGGTGCAGAAAGCAAGCGATCGCTTGTTTAGCCTCTAGAATTGGAAGCATCCAATGAGCGACTCCAACTCATACATTGATTCGGAAACCCTATGTCCTGCCAACACCTCAATGAAGTGACGCTGCAAAACCTAATCCATAAAGCCAACTATCCGGTGTTTCGCTGTGAAGAGTGCATTCGGATCAATGGTCGCTGGGTGCATCTTCGCATTTGTCAGACGTGCGGTAAGATGCTGTGCTGCGACTCGTCAGAACATCAGCATGCTCGTCGTCACTATGAGGAAACCGGACACACTGTAATCAGCTCAGCGGAGTTAGGAGAGCAATGGCTGTGGTGTTTTGTGGATGAGCAGCAGAAGAATTATTGAAGATGCGCTCCATTGGGGCATCTCCTCAAGTTACAAGTAATTTTAAAGAAAGGCGATCGCACAATCCTTCCAAACACTAAATCGAAGAAGGAGCGATCGCCTTAATGCTACAGGTTAGGATTTAGGGTAGGGCGTTCTGATTGAAGTATGGCAAAGCAGGAAAATCCTCTCACGGGAGTTGCACTCATCAAGGAAGTCTGTCGGCGGATTCGGGTTGCCCGTAGCTACTGGGATGCTCATAATAATGCTGCTTGTCGGGGAGAACGCGATCGCGCTTTAGCCCTTTACAACACGCTGACGAAAGAACAAAAAGACCAGATTCCGCAGCAGTTGCGGGTGTGGCTTCGCTATCGCAGTGAAAAATACTTTGGCGCACACCGAACGCCGCCCAAGTCGAAACGAAAGTCGAAGTAGTATTTTCCTTGCATCTAGCCTTCCGTCTCTGGGTTCGCGATGCGACTGTGTCGCCGCTACGCTAACGCTTGGGGATGAACTACTACAATTTCATTGATGCCCCGGAAATCATTTGGGTTAAACGTCAGTAAATGCGTTACACCATGCGCTAACATCACGGCAACCAACCGGGCATCATGTACACGCTTACCCTGAAGTTGGTAGCTTGTCACCAGATTGAACCAGTGAGGGAATATTTGTGGCGTTTCCTCAAGCTGCGGGAACTGATTTAGAATCAGCTCGATTTCAGTACGAGTTTGTTCGACACTCCATCCCAATCCATTCACTTGTGCTGGACGAGTTGCAACAACCCAGAACTCAATAATGTTCTGACTGGTGATGAAAACGCGATCTCGTTGCCTTAGAAGAGTAGCTGTTGCTCTACCAGCTAGTAAGTTCACTGGTGAAGTGCTGTCACTCATGCGAAGTAAAACATTGGTATCGAGGAGATAGTCGGTCATTAGTCGTAGATGTTTTCCCGACGTAACGCTTCATCAGTTAGGTTTGCACCATTCTGATGGCTTTGTACCCACTGCATTAATCGTTCTGCCCGTTCTTCAGGCGTGGCGGTTGCCCAAAAGGGTTGCGCTGGGGGAACGGGGGACAGGATTAAGCGATCGCTTTCCACTTCTATTACAAAGCGGCTATTGGGCTGAATTACCTGTAAAATTTCGGCAGGTAGCTGTAAGGTGCCTGATTCACTCACTTCAACGATCAAAGACATTGCGATCGCCTCCAAGGCATCAATAAGGTGTCTGTTTAGAGCTATTTTACTGATTCTTCAATAAGCTACGATCGCACCAGTCAGCAATATTGAATTATGTCAAAGCAGGAAAATCCCCTCACAGGAGTTGCATTCATCAAGGAAGTCTGTCGGCGGATTCGGGTTGCCCGTAGCTACTGGGATGATCATAATAATGCTGCTTGTCGGGGAGAACGCGATCGCGCCTTAGCTCTTTACAATACGCTGACGAAAGAACAAAAAGACCAGATTCCGCAGCAGTTGCGGGTGTGGCTTCGCTATCGCAGTGAAAAATACTTTGGCGCACACCGAACGCTTCCCAAGTCGAAACGAAAGTCGAAATAGCACTTTCGGAGCATCGCTTTGAGCTAGACTTTTGTACTGTTTAATTTTTTAATAAATTCTTGACTGTCTCAAAAGAATTACCTAAGTAGTATGTCTTTAGCAAATCAAAGACTCGATAATGATTATCTCGAATTGTTTCTATATTCCAATCGTTATACGACATAAAAATATAGTTAGTATTTGCTCTATTCTCTATAGATCCTTTATATTTAGTTTTTTTGTCATGAAATTCTTTGTTACTTAATGATGAATTCTTTTTTCTATCTACAAGAACTATATTTCCCAGCCTATGAACCCATTTTTTATGATCAAGGTCTGAAATATTAGATAATGCTTTACTTAAGCTTCTAGGCATTAAATGCTCTACTGATGAAGTAAGTCTATCGAAATAGAGTTGAGAATTTAGGCTGCTAGTTAAAAGATCAATTTTCAATAGCAAATAGCGAGTTTTGCTAATTCTCTGCCCTGAATATTCACCCCATTTTTCATTATCAAGAAAATCCAGAAAATATTCAATATTAACAGCAGTAGAAGCTTTTTCATCTTGATATTCATATTTTAGGACAGGAGAATCAAGAAACTGTGAGGCTAATTCTTTTAAATCGCCATCTTGCTTCGATATTTCCTCCATTTTCCTTAAAATAATAAAAATTCTTGACTGAAAATTACCTTTACCCGTCAACCAGTAGACTGAGCAAAGGTTATCTAACTTTATTAGGAAATCATATATTCTAAACTCCTTAAAACACTCTCTGTAATGCATCAAAGGAGCAATATAGGCGTTTCCGTAAGTTTTTGTCAGTATATAGTTAAGGTTTACAAAAAAGTTTCCAGCCTCCTTACAACAAATATCATTGCTAGTAATGGCTTGCAAATGTTTAGCATAACGACCAATGACCTCAAAAGTACCCTCCCCTCTAGTTAGCATATTTCTTTTATACATAAACTCGAATGCTTTGTTAAGGCTTTGGTTGTCATCGCTTCTATACTTCATTGTTATGAAAACAACAGCCCATAGAAATTCATCGAATGAGTTATATGGTTCATCAATAGCACTTTCATATTTCTCCCATTTCTCAGCAAATTCTTTTCTGTCTTCCTGGTCTTTTATGTGCCTTAAATTTTGTGCTCTCAAAATATCACTTGCCTGTAGTTGAAGGCCTCGGCTATTTAGTACTGTGAATAAATTGTATGCATCATCAAGGTTGTTAGGAGTTGACAAGTATATAATCAAAACTTTCGTGCAAAGATAAGCATAAAAATCTTTTAAATACTGTTCTACCTCCAATCCCTCATTAGACAGCTCTTGAAACCAAGCGTGCAGTTCTAAAATCGCCGCTGCCATATTTTTGACAGAAACATCATTGTTCTTATCCTGAGAAATTGATCTAAGACTATCGAAATCTTTTGTTCCATTATTTTTGAGTACATATTCTTCTAAAAATTCTTTGTCTTTCCTTATTTCAAACTCTATTCTATTTCTTTCGGGAATGCCGTCAAACTCATCCCTTTCCTGCCTCATCCGAGTCCGAATTTTGTTTTGTAACTCCTTGCTTTTTGATAAGTCTCTTAATACTGCCTGTAAGAGGTAAAGGGTTATAAATCTTTGTTGACCATCTAGTATATCTTGAGAAATATAAACGAAATCTCCCTCCTTAGATTGCTTAGTATTCCAAACCATGCAGCCCAAGAAATACTCCTTATCTTTGTCCCTCTCCATAGCTTTGCGGATATCATCAAGTAAAGCAACTACCTGGTACTTACCCCAAACATATGGGCGTTGATACTCAGGTACATTGTAAAAGCTATCAGCAGAGAAGATATCTTTAATATATTTTTTTCCAGTATCAAGCGTATAAGAAGACATATGGCTCGACTTTATCCTTGTCTTTATGGGGCTTACTATAATATTATGTTCAATATTTTCGCATTCGGCAATGAAGCACCTCATCCAGCTAAAAAAGCTGCCTAATTTACTAAAGAAACTACAGTATTCCAGAATATACATGAATCAATGCAAGGAGTAGCTCTGCACATCAAACCTCTATTAAGACTTTAGAGTGTTTCTTGAAGGTTGATTTTGTACGTTCGCGCAACCCTCAATTCAAGCAGCTACAAGCACATTGCACTGTCTTTACGCCTCAATTTCCCAATCCTCAATCTGCAACCCCTCAATCCGCCCATACTCTCTTGTATTATGTGTCACCAGAGTTAAATTATTTGCAAGAGCGATTCCTTCAGAAAGCTTCTCTAACGCTGCAATTTGTAAATCATAGGCACCAATCGGAATTACCGCACTGGCAAGACACGCACGAATTTGACCACACGCGATCGCAGCCTCATGTTCAAAAGGAAGCGAGGCAAACCGTCCAACTTACAAGCAATTCTAAAAGAAGGCGATCGCAAACGAAGCCTCATCTATTCATGCCTCTAGCTTGGGCGAAATGTTGCCAAGCCAAGGGAAACAGAACCATTCATCGAGAGTCATTAGTTAGTAGTGAATCACTACTACTTTTGCCTTGAGTATGAAGAAAACAACTGCCTTAACAGTGACAGTCCTCACGATCGCTACAGTTGTGGGGACATCTGTGGCACAATCGGCTGGCTTCTTCGCTCAAGCGCCAACCCCTTCCGTAGCTCAAGCTAAACCATCTTGGGAAAACTCCAAGCTAGTTCACACGTTACCCACTGTCGCAAGCTATGCCAAGTTTAGCTCGAATGGACTTCTACTCGTGTGTAATGGTGAACGGGGTAAAGCCATTCAATTGTGGGATGTAAGGAAAGGGGAATTACTCTCATCTATCAAAGCCGACGATACGACTTCCTTTGGAGATGTTGCCATCAGCGCTGATGGACAGTTTGTTGCCAGCATCGTCTACTCGCAAATTGATAAATCAATAGCAGTTGGTCTGTGGAATAGCAAAACCGGAGAACCGATCTGGAAAAAACCAATTTTTACCAATAGCGCAGAGTTTCGCGGCTCTAAGGATTCTGGGGAAAATTTCCCGGCTAGCATTATTTCCAGCTTGGAATTTAGCCCAAACGGACAATCTATTGCCAGTAGCGCCCGAAAATATTTTGGTTCCGAAAATCCGCAGATTCAGCTATGGGATGTAGCAACCGGCGAAAAGCGCTTTGTATTAAAGAGTAATATCAAATCTTTACGAGGGGTGCGTTTTAGCCCTGATAGCCAAGTGTTAGCCAGCCTCGGTTCCAATCAATCTATCCTCAAAGGAGGAACTTATCACTGGCAAGGCTTGATTCAACTTTGGAATCCTAACACAGGTCAACTCCTCCATACCCTAAAAGAAAAAGATCAGTTACTTCCCCAGAGCATGGCGTTTAGCCCGGATGGTCGAACGTTAACCAGCCTGTCAAAAGACGCGATATATGAAGCTCACCTCCGCACTTGGGACGTGAAAACGGGTGCAACTGTGCGTACTGTTTCGGCTTCGGTAGACAGAACGGATGACCAGTTATCACTCAGTCCTGATGCTAAAACCTACTTGGTTGCTGGTCAGGTAGCTGGTTCACGTATTATTAATGTCGAAATTCGCAAAGAATGGCCTCTTCGTGGTTTTGATGTGAGTAGTGGTGCTAGTACAGGATTATTTAGCCCAGATGGTCAGATGTTGGCTGTTCCAACGGTAGCAGGAATTCCGATTTGGCAAGCTTCTGGTAATTAGTAATTGGTTACTTACCAAGGCAGCACTTCTCCATTGGCGTGCCAAAAAGTACCTGTATTTTCCAACGTCAACTCATCAATCCGAGCCAACAACCCCTTCACCGACTCTTCCGGCGTAATGCCAGTAAAGTTCGTCATACGACTTTGAACTAACCCTGGATGCAGAATTGCCACCGCGATCGCACGCGGTTTGAGGTCGAGAGATAGCGATTTGCCAGCCATCGATAACGCCACTTTAGACATCCGATAGCCATAGGAACTGCCAGAGGTATTGTCTGCAATTGAACCCATCCGACTTGTCATCAAGGCGATTTTGGAACCTGCTTTGAGCAGTGGCAATAGCGCATGAGTCACCCGTAAAGGTCCCAGCGCATTAACCTCAAACTGTTCTCGAATGTTCTCAAAATCCAAGTTTTCCAGCGTCACGCGCTTGATAATTCCGGCATTATTAATCAGAACATCAATCGTCGTGTCACCCAGGCGATCGCGCAAAGAAGCAACGGAAGCATCAGAGGTAATATCAATCCCCTCCTCAACCTGCACCCCTAGCTGCTTCAACTCCTCAGCAGCAGTGCGACAAACAGCGATCGCGCGATCGCCCCGCACTTGCAGTTGACGGCAATATTCGTAACCAATTCCCCGATTAGCACCCGTAACCAGATAAGTTGCCATGCGAACTCCAATGTCTTGATTAGAGGGACATTCCTAGACACTCATAGCCTATCTGAAACTGTCGTTTCCCATCCTGTTCCAGAATGCTGCCGGGTGCGATAATTACCCGGTCAAAATCCCCGGTGAGAATCGTGGAATTAGACTGCTTTAGCGCTTATCCTCCGACCTTCAGGCGGGGAATGAGCTTAAAGTATTTCAATTTTCCAGCGTCGTCAGGTTGAGGATGGCTTGTAACCCAACATTCGGAAGTAGAGTCCTTTTTGGGTAAGGAGTTCGGAATGAGTGCCTTCCTCGACGATCTCGCCCTCCTGCATCACAAAAATGCGATCGCAGTCTACGGCAGTTTCGAGTCGGTGCGTCACTAAGATAATGGTTCTTTTGCGACGCAGACGCTGGAGGGTTTCTATCACCCATTGCTCGTGCTTCAAATCTAGCGAACTCGTGGGTTCGTCGAGGATGAGTATCGGAGCCTTCGTCGCTAGCGCCCGCGCGATCGCTAAACGCTGCCGCTGTCCGCCGGAAAGGTTCTGTCCGCCCTCGCTGAGCATCGTATCGTACCGCTCCGGCAAGGCTTCGATGAACTCAGCCGCCCCGGATTCCACCGCCGCCTCCCGAATCTCTTGCAAGGTCGCTTCCTCGCAGCCATAGGTAATATTCTCCGCAATCGTTCCGGGGAAAAGCGGACTGCCTTGCGTAACCAGCGCCATGTGTTTACGGACATCGGCAACCTTAAGGATGCGGATATCGAAACCGTCCAGTTGAACGCTCCCGTTTGTTGGGTCGTAGAAGCGCGGCAAGAGATTGAGCAACGTGCTTTTTCCTGTGCCGCTTGGACCCAAAAACGCCACCATCTGACCCGGTTCGATAGTTGCATCGATTTCCCGTAACACGGGTCGCTCAGGGATGTACTCAAAGCTCACGTTGGAAAGGGTTAGGGTGCGGGGATGGACGGGAAACGATCGCGCATCAGGCTCGTCCTTTATGGTCGGTGGCTCGTCAATGACCGTAAAGACGCGATCGCATGAAGCTACGAATGTCTGGATCTTGGTCGTGAACCCCAACACCCAACCGATTGGGTCCCAGAACTGATTAAGGTACGCCAAGAATACGATCAGATCGCCGAGGGTCAGGCCGTTCGGCACCTGGCGCAAAAACTGGTCGCGATAGACCAGATACCCGCCGTAGCCGAAGATTACCCCGCTTCCCAGAGCGAAGACTACCTGAACCGCGAGCGGATACAGGTTTTCCTGCCAATGGAGCCGCATGGAGGCAGCGACGCTGCGATCGACCACCCGCGTGAAGCGCCGCGACTCCGTCGCTTCTCGACGGAAAGACTGGATGAGTCCGATCAACTCTATCGCTTGCTGCATGGTCGAGGTCATGACCGCATCGGTCTGCTTTGACTCGAACGCCCGACGCCGAATCCTGCCCTCGAAGTACCAATTTGCCAGTAACAGAAGCGGCGTGAACGAAAGTGCGAACACGGTGAGAAGGACATGGCGCGACAGCATGATCCAGATCATCGCCGTCAGCGTCACCGATGCAGCGGTAGAGCCGATCAGCGTATCGATCACCCCCCAAGGGCCGAGGCTATCGTAGCTCAACCGATAGATGGCGTCGCCCTGCGATCGCGAACCGTGCCAGCCGAGACTCAGCCCCTGCATTTTGTCGTAGAGTTCGGTGCGAACCCGCAAGGTTCCGTTGTACTGGATGCGGTAGTTCAACATCTTACGGAGCATCATGACGCTATCGCTCAGTATCCTGATGAGCATCGCCACGAACGCCATTCCGAAAATTTGGTTCAGCTTGCCTTCCCCAAACGGGGCAAGAAACAGCCGATGAATCCAGTTGGGTTTCGGGGTTGGAGAGAGAACCGTATCAACGAGAATCGCCATAGGCCAAGCGTTGAGAAGGTTGCAAAGCACCGATGCCCCAATCAGAAGCAAGAGCGTGACGATCAGCCAGATGTCCCTACGAAAGTAAGAAATAGATCGGAGGACGATCCGCACCAACCAATGTTGGTATATTGACCGTTTCACCATTTTTGGCGGATTTCCCCGGCTCTTCAAAGATGCTTTGAGTGGAAAAGTCATGGATGTGCTGGGTGACTTTAAGCAGAACAATGAACACCAATTGGACAATTTCAGAGAGTCGGGGGTCAGAAATCAACTTTGGTTTTTAACCCCTTGAAAGACGATTCAAAACTCCTGAAACTCTTGAAAAATTCTAGGTCAGGTAGGGCGTAAGCGTAGGCGCGTTCATGCCGTAAGACCTGCCAGTTCAAAAAAGCATCAATCAGTTGGGTGAATCAACTGGGTGATGTGCGATCGCAAATTGCTTTGTTAAGGTCGGGCTGTTGTAGCTGTTATGACGGCAACATTTGCATATACAACTGCCGTCTTATTGGATTGTATCGGCGAGTCATAAAGTTTTTGTCCTACCTGAGCTATATACCTATCTATATGAAAAATCTCAAGCAATTGTCTTGGAAAAACGCGCTCGCTCTGGCTGTTATGGCAACAATTGCCACTGGCGCGATCGCTAAACTCCCGTCAACAGCCCAACCCTCAACCCAACCCAGTGCAACAACCGCTAACTCCAAAAGAGACTTTGAGCCAATCTACAATTTAAGCGGGCATAACAGCGATGTTACTTTTCTAACCTTCAATACGAATAGTCAAATCCTGGTTAGCCATAGCCCTGGCGGGGCACTCAAGCTGTGGAACCTCAAAACAGGTAAGCTGCTGCGTACCCTGAATGAAAAAATATATGCCGCAGGCGTCGTTGCAATTACTCCCGATACCCAAACCTTGGTGACTGTTGACCGTAAGGCACAGGATAATGACAAAACGATTAAGGTGTGGAATCTGAAAACGAATAAACTTCTCCGCACCTTGAACGGTCATTCACAACCAGTCAATCACCTTGAAATCAGTGCCGATGGGCAAACTTTAGTCAGTGCCAGTAATGACAAGAAAGTGTTGGTGTGGAACCTGAAAACAGGCAAACGGCTACAGACTATCAATCCACAATCAACCCCGATTCGGTCGATTGCCCTCAGCCCAAACAGTCAGATACTCGCGACTGGCGGTGGAGAATATGTGGATCAAAATACCAGTACGGACACCAGCATTCAGCTATGGGATGTCAAGACAGGAAAACTGCTGGGTACTCTCGAAGGACAGACTAGCCCAATTAGTTCCATTGCGATCGCTCCCGATGGGCAGACTCTGGTCAGTGTTGCAGATTCCATCAAGATATGGAACCTAAGAACAAAGCAGCTTCTCCACACATTACCCGGAGGTTCCGCTTCCATTTCAATTAGCCCTGATGGGCAGAAACTGGTTACGGCTGCTTGGGATCATTCAGTTAAATTGTGGAATTTGCGGACTGGAACGCTACTTAAAACACTGTTTGAGCCTTCTATTAACGACCAAAATCTTGGTCGCATATACACAACCAGCATTGCCTTTAGTCCGGATGGCAAAACGATTGCCATCGGTTCTGGGGGTGTTTTGTCCACTTTTGGAATCAGTGTTTTGCGGGGGTCTTTTTGAAGCGCCGAATCGCCTTTTGATAAGTTACCGTCATCAGAGCAATTCATCAAAACGGTGTCTTTGTTTGTAAATGCAAAGGTTGTCCAGATTGCGGATGCACAAAGCGAAGTTCCCTGGCGTGCAGATGTAACCGACTGACAGTTGCACGACATCCATAAAGGCGATCGCCTAATATTGTTACGCCAAGTCCTTGCGGATCGGCAGAATGCACCCGGATCTGATGGGTGCGTCCGGTTAATGGCATAAACTCTACACGAGTATAGTTATCTTCCTTGGCGATAACTTGGAAGCGAGTCAAGCTGGCTTTACCGCGTTCATCGACTTTCTGATAGGGACGATTCTCTGGATCTCCCCACAGCGGTAATTCAATCGCACCTTGCTCAGCTGTCACAGAATCGGAAAGTAGGGCTTCATAAACCTTGTGAACTTGGCGCTGCTGAAACTGCCAACCGAGTTGGCGATGGGTATGGCGATCGCGTGCCAGCAAGAGAATACCAGATGTTTCTTGATCTAGACGATGCACAGATGCGATCTCCATGCCATCCGGTAACAGATGACGCAAGCGACTGACGACACTATCAAAGGTGTGGTGATAACGACCAGGTACTGATAGGAACCCTGCGGGTTTGTTCACCGCAATCAGCCATTCGTCTTCATAAACAATGGGGACCTCTCCCCACACCCCTCCCCTAATAGGGGAGGGGCTTCTTACTCTCTCTTCCATCCCCTCCTTTTTAAGGGGGGGGAGGGGGGAAGGAAAGGGGGGGGAGGGTTCCCATCCCGATAGTAAAAATCCCATCAGTGGCTGACAGCGTTCTGCACAGGCTCCATAAAATTCTCCCTGAATTTTGTCACCATCGGCTGATGATGACCCCCACCAAAACTCTGCCATTGCCAATGGCTTCAGTCCATGCGTTGCCGCATAGTGCAGCAGCTTAGGCGCGCAACAGTCTCCGGTTCCAGTCGGCATCGAGCCTCCTGGCATCAATTCCTGCAACGATAGAGACTCTCCTGCAAAATTAGTCAGGCTATATGCCGCGTGCATCTGAGTCTGCAATTCGCGGGATAGTTCTTTGCGCTGTTTTTTGAGTTCGCGCATCCGCGCCTGGGTTGCTTCAATCAATTCCTTAAGTGGCTGCAACACTTTATTCTGCTGGCGTTTGAGCATTCGTCGCTCAATTCCATGCTGACGACTTTCTTCGTCAAGTTCTTCGAGGGCAATCGTCAGCGCTTCTCCAGTTAGTGTTTCGCAGATTAGCTGACGTTTTCGGTGTCGTTGCTGCTTGCAATCTCGATGGCGATCGCTCATTTCTTGCAACTGCTGTTCAAACTGGCGAGACAGGGTTTCGTACTGCTGCCATTCTGGAAGTTGCTTTAGGGTAATCAGTTCTTGCTTAATCGCCTCCAGTTGGGCTAAAGTGCAAGCTTCTTCTAGGGCAACTTCGTCTCGTCCCGGAATTGGCGGCACCCAGCCCTCGATTGTACTATTACCATTGAGAAGACCGGAGAAGGCTTTAAGTATCTGTTGTTCGCCATTCGGCAGTTCAACCAGCAGGATTCCATACATCTTGCCTTCATCGGAATAACAGTCATTATTGGCAAGATGCTGCATTAACTCTCTAGCGATCGCTTCTGCTTCCTCGGTGCGGGGTAGTCTCAGTAGTTCACCACTTTGAGGACAGCGCCCTTCATACCAATAGTTTTGAATACTTTTCTCAACCTCTGTAGATAGTCTCTCGCGGGTATCTATTTTCTCATGCACCGATGATTACTCCAGCAACGCCGACAACAAAAAGACCCACAATAAGAATCTGCCATGCGGTTGGGAGCTTTTGCAGTTTAATGGCTTTGTTACAAATTAAAAAGTTGCACATTGCCTCTAGTCATCTATTTAAAAGCAGTTCCTAAGTGACCGCTGCAACCTTGGCAGTATCACTTATTAAGTGTCCATCTTCCATGTGAACAATGCGATCGGCAATATCCAAAATGCGGTTGTCATGAGTCACCAGTAGAATGGTGCAACCTTGTTCTTTTGCTAGTGTTTGCATCAGGCTAACGACTTCACGACCGGATTTGCTATCGAGAGCAGCAGTCGGTTCGTCAGCAAGAATTAGTTTGGGATGGCTTACCAAGGCGCGGGCGATTGCTACCCGTTGCTTTTGTCCACCCGACAGATCGGCAGGATAGTAATTGATCCGATTTCCCAATCCTACCTGTTCTAGCATTTCGGCTGAGCGCTGGCGCATCTGGTGTGGAGAAATATCCCTGTGCAACTCTAAGCCCATCTTGACGTTCTGGAGTGCCGTTAAGCTACCGTGCAAGTTGTGCGCCTGAAAGATATAACCATTGTGCCGTCGCGCTTGTACCAGTGCTGTCGGATTTGCACCACAGAGTTCTTGCCCTAACACCTTGAGACTACCCGATTGGGCAGAGCGCAATCCACCAACTAAAGTTAGCAGCGTGGTTTTACCGGAACCAGAAGGCCCGGTCATGATGATAATCTCACCAGCATTGATTTCTAAACTGATGTCAAATAAAACTTGTTTGCGTAGTTGACCTTGACCAAAGTAGTGATCGAGGTTGTGAATAGAGATGACAGGTTGAAGAGACATAATAATATAAACCTAAAACATATCAGCCGGGTCAGCGGATTGCAATTTGCGGGTAGCGATCGCTCCAGAAAGGGTACACATCACCATCGTCAACATCAGCACGAAAATCCCTCGCGCCACAGTCATGTACAGAGGCAAATTCGTCGCATTACGAGTCAGGCGGTACAGTCCTGCGGAAATGGCAATACTAGGGATAAAGCCGATGATTGCTAAGATAACGGCTTCTTCAAACACCACCATAAGTAGGTAGCGATTGCGGTAGCCCATTGCCTTGAAAGTGGCGTATTCTCCCATGTGTGCGTTCACATCCGTTGAGAGAACTTGGTAGACAATAATGACGCCAACAATGAAGCCCATTGTCACGCCCAAGTTAAAAATAAATCCAATCGGTGTATTCTTTGCCCAGTAGCTTCTTTCAAACTCGATAAATTCCTGCCGAGTCAGAACCCGAACATCATTCGGCAAGTGTGCTTTCAAAGCTTGTACTGTTTGCACTGGATCGGTTCCAGGTTGCAGTTGCAGTAAGCCGACACTGACGCTGCTTGCCTGTCTGCGGGGAAACAGCCGCAGAAAGTTTTGGTCGCTGGTAATCAGGTGTCCGTCTGCACCAAAGGAAGACCCGATGCGAATTTTGCCAGCAATGGTAACACTATGCCGCTCAATTTCTGTCTTTAGTGGCTGGTTTTGTTCGAGTTGCGCGATCGCTGCTTTGTAGTCTCCACGGCTACCGCTGTCAAACAAAACCGTGTTAGGCAGCTTAATCTGGTTTAATTGTTTGTTAATGTCTGGTTGCTCAAAGACTGAGCTGTTAGGGTCAAATCCCAACATCAGCATACTGGTTTCGCGCTGGGTGGTGGGATGCTTCCAGTTCACCATGTTGGCGTAGAGTGCTTCCGCAGACTGAACGCCCGGAATATCCATCGACTGGTACAAACGCCGTCGCGGGAAGGACGACATATTCGTTAGATTGCGAGCTTGAGGGCTGAGCAGAACGACATCGGCGCGAACGCTATTGTGGACAAGAACGGCACTGTTGAATAGCGCACCCTGAAACCCCAACTGCATCAACATCAAGACATCTGCAAACACAACACCGGCACACGCTACGACCAGTTTTCCTTTTTGATGACTCAGTTGTAGCCATCCTAAAGGTGTCCGGCGTTGGAGTTGTTGGAAGCCAATCATATAGCAGTCCTATTTGAGTTGTAAATTTTTTTAGGAACCGCGAAGACGCAAAGAGCGCGAAGGAAGAGTAAGAAGAGAGATCCCTGATTTTTTGAATTAATTAGGATTGCTATAGTTCAATGACTACCTTGACTTGCTGATTCGTGAGTCGGGCAGCCTTGCGAGTAGAATCTGCATCCAGACGAATTTTGACTTCCACAATCCGTCCATCAATATTGGCGGAGGGATCGCTGTTCACGATGTCTTGGCGCAGAACTTTGTAGCCAACCTGTTCGACAGTACCGCTGAGTTCGCTGTCAATGGAGTCACTACTCACCCGCGCCGTTTGCCCTGGACGGATGTTCTTGATGTCACTCTGATAAACTTCTGCAATCGCAAACATCTGTTGCGTTCGCCCAATTTCGGCAATCCCGTCATTGCTAATTAGTTCTCCGGGACGGGTGTAGATTTTGAGGATTTGACCATCCTGAGGCGATCGCACGGATGCCTGCTCTAAGTTTGTTTTGGCTTGCTCAACGGCTGCTAAGGCTTGTCTGACATCAGCTTGGGCTACCTGCACATCTACTGGGCGCACCTCTGCAATTCGCTCCAGGGTGGCGCGGGCTTCATTTAGTTGCTGTTGGCGAGAATTGCGAGTGCGATCGCGGGCGGCTTGCGCTTCTTGGAGTTGCTTTTGGGAAGTTGTCAATATCAGCCGCTTACTATCGCGCTGGGATGCCGAAACGGCTCCATTTTGGTAAAGCAATGCGTAGCGCTGATACTCCACCTGTGCATTTTGCACTTCCGCTTCCAGACGGGCAACGGTAGCGGCTTGCGCGTTCAAGTCCCCAACCCGTTCAGCTTCCAGTTGGGCAATCTGGGAGCGTTGCGCCTGGATTTCGCCCGTCTTGGCTCCCGCACGCACCTGATCGAGTTTGGCTTGGGCAACTCGCACCTGTTCTTGTGCCTGCATCACAGATGCCTGAAGGCGATCGCGACTGTTGAGTATCGCAATTGCTTGTCCTTTACGAACGCGATCGCCTTCTTTGACTAACAGTTGATCCACTCGATTCCCCTCAGCAGATGTGGGTGCAGAAAGCGCGATCGCTTCCCCCTCTGGCTCTAGGCGTCCCAACGCTGTCACCGTCTGGATTTGGGGCGTACTGATAACTGTGGATGGGGTCGGGCTGGATTGCTGGATACGCCCTTGCGAAACGCTATATGCCATCACTCCACTTGTTGCCAGCGTTGCAGCGATCGCCAGCAGAGCCAGTGGTCGGGAAAGACGTTTCGAGGATGGATTACCTGCTGCCACTTCTTGCATCATCTGTCAGATTCCCCAGTTCTAGGAAGCAACTAAACTAAACCGTTTAGTTTTCTATAACTAAACTAAACGGTTTAGTATAGTAACGTCAAGGGAGTCCTGAAAATTCTCTAGAACTCCTCAAAGCGAATGCCCCTAGAATGACTGTGACAATCAGATCGGGAATGAATGAGACAGACGAAGATGACGGAACCGAAGCAGGATGGGTTGGGAGAGAAAGCCGAACAGATATTGACAGGCGCAATGCAAGAGTTTTTGGTGCATGGCTATGCCGCCACCAGCATGGATCGGGTGGCGAAGGCGGCTGGCGTATCCAAAGCAACGGTTTACAGTTACTTTCAAGATAAAGAAGGATTGTTCACCGCCCTCATCCAACGGTTTGCTCACAAAAAGCTTTCCATCATCCAACGTTCCCTGCTACCGCAAGGAGATGGTCGGGTCATGTTGCGGCAGCTATTAACGAAGGCATTGAATGAGATCATTTGTGATAGTGAAGAAATTGCCCTTTTGCGGCTAATTATTGGCGAGTCTGGGCGCTTTCCCAAACTGGCGCAAATCTTTGTTCGCACGCTAGTAAAACCTGGCATTGAAACCTTGAGCCAGTATCTGGCATCGTATCCAAACTTAAAGATTGCCGACCCCGAAGCAACCGCACGCATTTTGATAGGTGCCTTAGTTCATTTCATGCTGGTACAGAAAGTGCTTCACAGTCAGGATATTCTTCCGATGGAGAGCGATCGCTTGATTGATAGCCTCATGTATCTCCTCCCGGAAGCCTAAGCTGGAGTTGCACGTTCTTGTCCCTACACCCCGAACAGTTGATGACATTCGGGGACTACCGAGTTAGTTGTGGGCAAAGAGTTTCTAAGTATGCGATCGCCACAAATTTACCAAATGGAAAACCGCTTCCAGGCGTTGCAGTCTGCGTTAGCGATCGTTCAACCTGAAATTCCTTTCACCATCACAACGATCGACCCGTGAATAGCATTCCTCTGATTTCATTTTCAACCTTGATTTATTGCACTAGGTTCCATGTAGACAAGTTCCCAAATATGGCTATCTAAATCTTGAAACCCATGTGCGTACATAAAACCGTGGTCTTGTGGGTCATTGTAAGTTGATCCACCAGCGGCGACTGCTTTGCGAACCATTTCATCGACTTGTTCTCGGCTGTCAGAAGATAAGCAAACCAGCACTTCTGTGCTTTTGGTTGCATCACAAATTTCTTTCGGAGTAAACGTCTTAAACTTGTCGTGAGTCAATAGCATCACAAAGATGTCATCGCTGACAATCATGCAAGTCGCCGTTTCATCAGTAAATTGAGCGTTAAAACTGAAGCCAAGTTTTGTAAAAAATTCGACAGACTGATTCAGGTCTTTTACAGGCAGATTCACGAAAATTTTAGTAGCCATATTTTCTCCTTTTGAGAGTTCATTAGACCTCCTGCATGAATCAGGAGGCATGTGCCAGTTCGTAGTTCAGCAAGCCAGCAATTAGGTTTAAGCGCAAACCAAATCTCTGCCTGCGATTGCGATAACGTCCTGAAAA